>NZ_JBFHKV010000625.1:0-5048 GCF_041595215.1 Stieleria sp.
GGGGGCGCGGAATGCATCGTGGTCGTCGACCGGGTTTCAGCCGACACCGAACTGTCGCGTTTGACCGAATCGCTGGAAACCTCCATGGGCGAAGGACACGGCCGGGCGGTCGTGCTGATCGAAGCGCAGGCGACAGGGACCGCGACAGCGACCGCCGAAGCCTCCATCGTTCCGCCCTCCGCGCAGCGCGTCGGCGAATCGAATCTTCACTTCGTTCCCCCGAACCAAGATCTCTCGGCCGCTGATCCGAGCGCCGACGTCATCACCGACGCCAAAACGCCGACGGGCCGCATCACCGAGATCGATGGCCGCCCTTGGATGCAGCGGGTGATCAGCGATCAACGGCGCTGTGATCAGTGCGACCTGGATTACCCCGATCCCGTCCCCAGGCTGTTTAATTTCAACAACCCGCTGGGGGCCTGCGAAAAATGCGAAGGCTTCGGCGATCTGGTCGACGTGGACATGGACCTGATCGTGCCGGACCCGTCGCTTTCGATTGCCGAGGGTGCGATCGCGCCCTGGAACACGCCCTCCTATGAACATGAGCTGGAGGAATTACTGGCGCTGGCCGAGGACTACGACCTGCCGACCGACGTGCCGTTCAGCAAGCTCAAGAAGAAGCACTTGAAGTTGATTCAGCGCGGGGTGCACGAGCGAAACTTTGGCGGACTCGATGGCTTCTTCGCCTGGCTGGATCGCAAGAAATACAAGATGCACATCCGCATCTTTGCCGCCCGTTATCGCAGCTATCGAACCTGCGACGCCTGTGACGGTCGTCGCTACAACGCAGCGGCACTGGCCTACAAGATCGCCGACCGGACGATCGCGGACCTGCTGGAAATGTCGGGTTCGGCCGCTGCGGAATTCTTTCATCACGCGCCGCTGGGTGAGCGGCAGCGTGAGATCGCCGCCGAACCGCTGCGACAAATCTGCGACCGGATCGGATACCTGCAATCGGTCGGGCTGGGCTACCTGCAACTCGATCGCCCTCTGCGGACGCTCTCCGGCGGCGAAACGCAACGGGTCGCGTTGACCGCGGCCCTGGGCGGCAACCTGGTCAACATGCTGTACGTGTTGGACGAGCCGACTGCGGGGCTGCACCCCAAAGACGTCCGCCGGCTGGCCGATTCGATCGCATCCTTGCGGGATCGCGGCAATACCGTGATCGTCGTCGAGCACAACGAAACGATGATCGAAACCGCCGATCGCGTCGTCGAGATCGGTCCCGGTGCGGGCAGCGACGGCGGTCGGATCGTGTTTGAAGGCACGCCCAAGCAGATGCTGCGCCACCGTGACTCGCTGACCGGGCAATTCCTCTCCGGACGACGCGGCGCGACTCTGCGGCACCACGATCCGCGGTCGCCGCGTGGTCGGATCACGCTGCGAGGGGCGCGCGGCCACAACCTGCAAGACCTGACCGTGGATTTTCCTTTGGGCGTGTTGTGCGTCGTGACCGGCGTTTCCGGCAGCGGCAAAAGCTCGCTCGTCCAGGACACGCTGTTCGAAGCAATCCGCCACGAGAAACTTCGCCAAGCCGCCAAACCGCTGCCCTATCAATCGATCACCGGACTGGGCCAGATCCAGGACTGTGTGTCGGTCGATCAATCCCCGATCAGTCGCTCTCCACGCAGTTGCCCGGTGACCTACCTGAAGGCGTTTGATCCGATCCGCAAGGTGTTTGCCGACAGCGTCGAGGCGCGGGCGCGCGGATTGACTCCCAGCCACTTCACGTTCAACAGCGACAAGGGACGGTGCCCGGAATGCGAAGGCGCCGGCGTGCTGGAAATCGACATGCAATTCCTGGCCGACGTTTCGATGCAGTGCCCGGAATGTCGCGGCACGCGATTCCGCGATGACATTTTGAAGGTCCGATATCGCGACCGCTCGATTGCCGACGTGCTGGCGATGAGCGCCCGCGAAGCCTACGCGTTTTTCCGAGGCGCCGACAAGGTTCAGGCGCGGCTGAAACGGATGATCGATGTCGGGCTGGGCTATCTGTCGCTCGGCCAATCCGCCACCACGCTGTCCAGCGGCGAAGGCCAGCGGTTGAAATTGGCCGCCTTCTTGGCGTCGGCAAAACGCAAACGCACCCTGTTCGTGATGGACGAACCGACCACCGGTTTGCACTTTGACGATCTGATCCGCTTGGTCGATTGCTTCGACGCCCTGATCGCCGACGGACACTCGCTGTTGGTCGTCGAACACAACCCGCTGCTGATGCTCTCAGCCGACCACCTGATCGATCTCGGCCCCGGCGCCGGAGACGCCGGAGGCCGAATCGTCGCCGAAGGCACACCGGCGGAAGTCGCAGCGTGCCAGGAAAGCGAGACAGGGAAAGTGCTAGCGATGGAGATGGACCGCGGAGGGATGGCAGAAAGATGAGGGGCAGGAAGATGGAGAGCAGTCGAGAGGGAGACAAGAAAATGGGTGACAAGAAAATGTTGCCGGTCCGCTCAGCACCGTCGGATCGTTTGGAATGTCACGGTGTCACTGGCGATGTTGAGCCACTGTACGACAGGAATCTCCACGTAACGAAGAAATCGGAGGATGTTTTTCAGGTAGGATTGTTTTTGTTTGTTGAGTGCAGTGACTTTTACGATGGAGCCTTATGGTCTCCGGACGTAAGTTCACAAGTTTGCCACGCTGGAGTTCACAGAGCATGAGGTAATTCAGCAATTGTGCTCGGTGCCTTGAATGGAGGCGTTCAACCGCTTTCCACTCGAAGACAGCCACCGCGTCAAAGACAGTGTCGATAAAATACTCATGACGAAACCTGTCTTGTCTAATGACGATTGGCACTTCTACTTGCGTCTGTTGGAAACTCTCACAAATCTTCGTCTGATAGATCTTTTCTCGGAAGAACGGTCCCATGGTCTTCCGAACTGAAAACACACGCCCCATCACCCTGTAGCAGACGTCCGCAAAAACCTGCTCCTCGACCGCGCGGACTTCGCCCAGGACCTCAACCGGCATCACTCCAAACCTCCACACAACATTTTCTTGTCACCCATTTTCTTGTCTACTTATCTCACCCCGACCTCCCGCCCCAGCGGACTCGGAGGGCGTCGAGGAGGACGGCGGCGATGATGACGGCTCCGGTGATCAGCTGTTTGATCGCGTCTTCGACGCCCAACTGCGCCAGGCCGGATTGCAACACGGCGATGATCAGGACGCCGATAAAGGACGCGACGACGCTGCCGCGTCCGCCCATCAAACTGGTGCCTCCGATCACACAGGCCGCGATCGCCGAGAGCTCTAACCCGATCGCCGCGTTGGGATCCGCACTGGACAATCGGCTGGTTTGCGACAGTGACGCCAGACCACACAGCAGCCCCAAAATCATGAAGGCGGCGATCGTGATCGGTGCCGTCCGAATCCCGCTCATCCGCACCGCTTCTTCGTTGGTCCCGATGGCAACGCAATAACGCCCGAAGACGGTTTTCGTCAGCAAGAACTGCCCCGCAATCACCGTCATCACCGCGACGAGAAAAGCCGGTGATAGCGGCACCCACTGCAACGGTTCCCCGAACGCTTCGACGCGGCTGCCGATGTACATCGTCTGTGAATCCGTGATCACCTTCGTCCCGCCGCGTGCCATTTCCAACATGCCCAGGCTGACGATGAACGATGGGATCGAAAACCAAACCGAGACAAACCCGTTGAACAATCCACACAAGCCCGTGACCAGCAAACACACCGAAAACGCCGCCGGTAAACTCCACTCGTGTCGCACCATCAACACCCCGATCACCGCCGATCCGAGCGCGAGTAACGATCCGACCGACAAGTCGATTCCGGCGACGATCAAGACCAACGTCATCCCGACCGACACGAAGATCAGGTCCGGATTGGAGTTGGCAATCGTGACCAGCGTCTGGGTCTGAAAGAAGTTCTTTGAACTGAGCGAAAACACCGCGATCAACAGCACCAACACTCCCAAGAGTCCGGCGTACTGCAAAAACGATTGAGTCAACTTTTGTTTCATGTTCCGGTCAAACGTTGAGATTCTTTGGTTCGATGCCCGGCAAAACTCGCCTGCAAGATGGCATCTTCGGTCCACAACGACCGCTCGCGGGTCTCCACCAGCCGCCCGGCCGACATCACGGCGATCCGATCACAGGTCTCCATCAGCTCGTCCAAGTCACTGCTGACGATCACGATCCCCTTGCCGGCCGACGCCAGTTCGTCGAACAGTTCATAAATCCTTCGCCGGGCACCGACATCGATCCCCCGCGTCGGTTCATCAAACAGAAACACGTCGGCGTCGCGGGTCAGCCATTTTGCGATCGCGACTTTTTGTTGATTGCCGCCACTGAGCGTTCCGACACTCTGTTCAATCCCGGTGCAACGCGTTTCCATCGCGCGACACATTTGCCCGGCGACCGTCGCTTCACGTGCCGGCCTGATCAAGCCGAACCGCGAAAACCGTTTGATCATCGCACTCAGCGACGTGTTGCAGCGAATCGACTGCTGGAGCAACAAACCGTTCTGCTTGCGGTCTTCGGTCACCATCGCCAAGCCTGCCGCGACCGCTTGCGACGGATGCCCAAAACGCGTGGGAGCTTTTCCCGCGACGCAAACCTGTCCCGATTCCGCTCGATCGGCGCCGAAGATCGCGCGCAGCAGTTCCGTCCGCCCCGATCCGACCAAACCCGCGATGCCAAACGTTTCCCCGCCGCGGACCTGAAAGGAGACGTCGCGAACCATGCCACAGCACAGGGCTTCCACAGTCAACACGGTCGAATCGTTACGCTGATCTGATTTGTCCGCCGAGACCGCTGACGTCGTAGCGCGTTGACGGGTTTCGGCATCCGGCTGTTCGTCGGACCGTTCATCGGCGAGCTCGCCACTCATCCGTTGGACCATCTGGTCGGTGCTCATCGATTCGGCGGTTTCGGTGCCGACGTGACGTCCGTCTCGCAGCACGGTGACGCGGTCGGCGATCTGTTTGACTTCGTCCAAACGGTGCGAGATGTAGATCATGCCGACGCCGCGATCACGCAGCTGACTGAGCTGGTCGAACAACAGCTGCGTCTCGCTGCCACTGA
>NZ_JBFHKV010000626.1:0-5048 GCF_041595215.1 Stieleria sp.
ATACGACCCCAAGTCCTACGTCGGTACGGGCGTGCTGCGTCTGTTGGTCAGCCTGGACATGAGCAAGGAAGCCGTCTCCAGTCGCATCAACGATGGGCCGCGTGAGGTTCCTGTTTCATGGATCCGTGCTGCCGGTGACGGACGGGTGTTCTACACCAACTTCGGCCACCGCGAGGACACGTTTGCCAATCCGGTGATCGTCAAGCACATGCTCGACGGCATTCAATACGCGCTCGGTGATTTACCGGCGGACGCCACGCCGACGGACAAAATGGAGAGCCTCGAGCCCGCCTTGGCTCCCGCTATCAGATAGGTGTCGATCCACCACGGCAGGTCCGTTATTCATCCAATGCCATGTGCCGCTTCGCGTAATCTTCACGACAAGTCCCTATGATCACAGGCCGATCGTGGCTGATGATGTGTTCTTCGTCAAACCGGACTTGGCAGTCGACTCTTGTTTCGTCTCACCCTTCTGCAGACCAATGGCTCGCGAAGAGGCAGTCGACACATCATTGACCGATCGCCCTACTTGATCGGTCGCAACGAGCAGTGCGATCTGACGTTTGCTTCGCGGTCGGTCAGCCGAAAGCACTGCACGATCACGTTCAATGACACCGACGTCTTGATACAAGATTTGGGCAGTCGAAACGGAACCGTCGTGGAAGGGGAATTGATCGAGGCCGGCGTTCCCAAGCCGCTCAGCCACCATGATCATCTGAAAATCGGCAAATACACCTTTCGCGTTTCCATACGCGACCAGGCAACCGGGAAGCCCTTTCGTTTCAAGCCGACCGATCTTTCCACGCTGTCGGGGCCACCGGTGATTCCGGCAGACACGTCCAAAGGGGCGGCGCAACTGTTGGTCGAGCTTGATGAACTCGCGTCGGACCTGGGGCGTTCGCAGGGATCCGCATCCCCGTTGCTGCGCCGTTTCGCGGCCACCGACGAGCCGGAGATCAAGGCCGATCCGGTGAAGGCGGACGAGTCGGACCAGGACCAGTCGGACCAGGACGACCAAACGTCCTCGACCACATCGATCCAAGTTGCCGACGGCGGCGCCCCTTCGACGGACCGTTTGGACGTGTCCGCGGACGACACCGAGTCGGCTTCCCCGGAGTCGCGTAAGATTCCCGATCATCTCCGCCCGAAGCGACCCAAGGATTCACAGAGCGCCGCGTCAGCGGCGCTCCGGAATCTGTTCATTCGCTAGGTTCGATGGACCGTGTCGGCCAAACGTGCGGGCGCGTTAGGGTTTCGGTGCGGCAGCGGCCATCACGGTCAGGTCTTCCTGTCCGACCCGGGCACAGAAATCGCCCAGCGACTCGCCTTCGTTTCGATTGGCTTTGTACGCCGAGGCGATGGCGATGATCTCGCCGGCGATCTGATCCGACGGGACCAAGTCCTTGTACAGATACGCCAATCGATTGCCCAGCCATCCGCCGCCGGCAAACAAGGTGTACTTGTCCTTGGCCTTTCCGACCAACGCCAAGTCCGCGTTGTAGGGCCGGGCGCATCCGTTGGGGCAGCCGGTCACTCGAATCGTGAACCGTTCCTTGTCCAATCCGAGTTTGGCCAGGGGTTGTTCCAGGTCGTCGATCAGACTGGGCAAACGGCGTTCGCTTTCGGTGATCGCCAAACCACAGGTCGGCAATGCGACGCAGGCCATGGACCAGCGGCGGACCGTGCTGGTTTCCTCGGTCGTGCGAACGTTGTGTCGCTGGATGATTTCGATCAGCTTGTCTTTGTCGGCCGGATCGATGTCCGTCACGATGATGCTCTGGTGACCGGTCATCCGCAGTTCGGTGCCGAAGGTTCGACAGACCTCACGCATCATCGCTTTGAGTTGACGGTGATCGTTGTCGTACAGACGGCCGTTTTCGATGTTCAGTCCGTAGGACCATTTTCCGTCGCCCTGGTCTTGCCAGCCCATGTGGTCGTCGAAGCCGGTCACATCATCGGGCTCGCAGTCGGCCAGCGGCTGGCCGAATTGCTCTTCGACCGCGCGGCGGAATTTTTCAACGCCCCACTCATCGACCAGGTACTTCATCCGTGCGACCTTGCGATCGGCGCGGTTGCCATGGTCGCGCTGGACCTTGATCACCGCCTTGCTGACTTCGACCGCTTGTTCGGGCGTGCAAAACGCCATCCGTTTGGCCAGCGCGGGATAGGTTTTCTTGAGGGCGGGCGTGACGCCCATGCCGCCGCCGACCAAGACGTTGTAGCCGACGATCGCACCGTCGCGGACGACGGCCAGGAATCCCAGGTCTTGCGTGTAGATGTCGATGCAGTTGTCTTCCGGCAACGCGATCCCGACCTTGAACTTTCGCGGCAGATAGGTCGGTCCGTAGAGGGGTTCAACGACCGGCCCGCCGCCTTGGAGCGTTTTTTCACCGGTCTCCGGATCGGTCAGCCACAGCTCGTGATAGGCCGGTGTTTGCGGGGCCAGCGCGGTGACCAATTCATCGGTCAGTTGGACCATCGCCTGGTGCACCCCGTCGGCACGTTTGGCCGGGCAGCACATGACGTTGCGATTGACGTCGCCGCAGGCGGCCAACGTCGACAATTCGATTTCGTTGATGCGATTGATCGTCGCACGCAGGTCTTTCTTGAGCACGCCGTGCAATTGCAGCGTTTGCCGGGTCGTGATCTTCATCGTCGAATCACCCAGCTCGTCGCACAGATCCAATTGGGCGAGCATCTGCTGGCTGGTGATTCGGCCACCGGGGATCCGGCAACGGACCATCATCGCGTACGCTTTACCGCCGCCGGCTTTCTTCAATTCCACCCGCTTGTCGCGATCGTCTTGCTGGTAGGTGCCGTGAAATTTCAGCAATTGAATGTCGGACTTGCCAAAATGATCGCTGTCGGCGGCCATCTCGGTGTCGATGGTGCCCTTGAGATACTGGCTTTCCTCTTTGATTTTTTCGACCGGGCTAAGCTTCGGCGCTTCGGTAGACATCGAGTCAAAAATCCTGTGTGATATCGTTTCGCGGGTCGGGGACCTGGCGAGAGAAGAACTGTGAATCTACGCGAACTATAACGCTCAATCGCAATTCCCACTATGGTAAACCCATCGGCCGATGACAGGCTGGCAGAACAGGGGTGCGACGAGCTGACGCAACACGAGGCGAACATGACGGCAGTGATTTTGGATGGAAAACAGGTTGCGGCAGAAATCCGCGCAGATCTCGCCATGGAAGTCGCGGATTTTGTTGCCGGTGGCGCCCCGCCACCCTGCCTGACCGCCGTGTTGGTGGGCGAGGACCCCGCCAGTCAGGTCTACGTGCGAAACAAGGCGCGTGCCTGCGAAAAAGCCGGCATCGACGGCCGCACCCATCGCTTGCCCGCCGACGCCGGTCAAGACGAACTGATGGCGTTGATCGCCGAACTCAACACCGACACCAACGTCAACGGCATCTTGGTTCAGCTCCCGCTGCCGACAGGCTCCGGCGTGGAGTACGACGAGCGGGAAATTCTCGACGCCATCGATCCGCTCAAGGATGTCGACGCCTTTTCGCCCGTCAATGTCGGCCTGTTGATGCAGGGCCGGCCGCGATTCCTGCCCTGCACCCCGCACGGCATCGTTCAGCTGCTCGGGCGATCAAACCTGTCGGTCGCGGGGAAAAAGGTCTGTGTCGTCGGGCGCAGCGACATCGTCGGCAAACCGATGGCGATGATGTTGGCCCAGAAAACCGGTTCGTGCGGCCCCGACGTCGCCAATGCCACCGTGACGATCGCCCACAGCAGGACCGCAAATCTGGCCGACGTGTGCCGCGATGCGGATTGCTTGATCGCCGCGATCGGCCGCCCCGAAATGATCACCGGTGACATGATCAAACCCGGCGCGATCGTGATCGATGTCGGGATCAATCGCGTCGGCGACAAACTGGTCGGCGACGTGGCCTTCGATCAGGCCAAAGACGTCGCCTCGGCGATCACGCCGGTCCCCGGCGGCGTCGGCCCGCTGACGATCGCGATGCTGCTGCACAACACCCTGGCCGCGGCAAAACTGCAAAGCGGCCGTTAGATGCGAGTCGACGCGTTTCGAGATCGCGTGATGAACCGTTGCCTCCGGCATGGTCGAGAGAGAA
The DNA here is from genome assembly GCF_041595215.1 of Stieleria sp. NCBI lineage: Bacteria > Pseudomonadati > Planctomycetota > Planctomycetia > Pirellulales > Pirellulaceae > Stieleria > Stieleria sp. Next base: position 4,092 of record NZ_JBFHKV010000626.1, read on the forward strand.
AATGGGTCAAAAAATGGGTTGGTCAAAAAATGAAGACAGCTGCTCGGACTCGATTGGCGAACCACCCCATCGCTCCTCCTGCCTCATTTTTGCTGCCCCCATCCATCTCTGGCCAACCCATTTTTTGACCAACTCATTTTTTGACCAACCCCTGCTTTACGCCCGTTTCGGCCCCATCAAGCATTGGGTCGAACAGGCTTAGCGGGACGCCTATTGCACGATCATCCTGGCGGCGGCGGGCAGGTGATTTTTGCCGGTCCCGCGAGACGCCTTCACCCAGCCCAGCGCTCGGCCCTGGTAACGCACGACGCACCAGCCCGATGCCTCGCACGGGATCGGTTCGCCACCGAGGAACCGCTGTGCCGTCGTCGCATCGACTTCGATCCCTTCCGTCGCCCGCAACGCACCGGTTCGACGTAACGCCGCACCATGCGCGGGCTTCCAGGTTTGGCCGGTGCGATAGGCCGCTTCGGGACCGCCGGCGGCAATCGATTCGACCCACGGCGGGGCGTCTTCGGGCCATGCCCAAATGACCGCGCCGGCGACCTGGTATCGCTGCGGCGTCGCGTCGAACCAGTCGCCCAATTCCTCCGGCAACCGCTCCGGCTTCTTGCGGCGTTTGCGTTTCGCTCCAATCGCCGACGCAGCGGGAATCGCGTCGTCGAGGTCACAGCGCAGCGACGCGGCAAAACTGCCCGCACAGTCGTGGCGGTGGGGCCACAAGCGATAGCTGCATCCGGTCTCATCGCTCGCATAGTCTGCCAGGCGATCGAGTGGTTCGGATGTCACGCCGTCTTGGTCCAATAACCAACGCACTTGAGATTCGTTTTCCGCTTCGGCGAACGTGCACGTGCTGAGCACCAATCGGCCTCCGGGGCGGAGCAGGTGGACGGCCGACGCAAGAATCCGCTTGGCCCGCAACGCGCTGTGTTCGATCTGTGTCTTTGAAACCGCGGC
>NZ_JBFHKV010000627.1:0-5046 GCF_041595215.1 Stieleria sp.
TGCCTGCAACCGATTACGCCGCACGATTCCGCGAAATCCGTGACAAAGTTGAATCCGAAGAACGGCTCAGCCTGGACGACGGGATCTTTCTCTACGATCCCGCCGTGCCACTGCAGGAAGTCGGCCAATTGGCCAATCTGGTCCGTGAACGCAAAAACGGCAACGTGGGTTATTTCAATATTAACACCCACCTGAACCCGACCAACGTCTGCGTCTATCGCTGCCGGTTCTGCGCGTTCCGCAGCGACCTGCGCGACCCCAAAGGCTACGTGATGAACGACGAACAAATCGTCGAACGCGGCCGCGAAGCCACCGAAAACGGATGCACAGAAATGCACATCGTCGGCGGGCTGCACCACAAGATGCCGTACGAGTGGTACCGCGGCATCATCGAACTGCTGAACAAGACCTACCCCCAAATCCATCTCAAAGCATGGACCGCCGTTGAAATCAATTGGTTCGAATTCCAGACCAAGAAATCGAAACAATGGGTGCTGCAAGACATGCGTGATGCCGGGCTGGGAAGCATGCCCGGTGGCGGGGCCGAGATTTTTCACCCCGAAGTCCGCGATCAGTTGTGCGAGCATAAAGCGAACACGCACGAATGGCTGCAGATCCATCAAACGGCCCACGAAATCGGCCTGAGAACCAATTGCACGATGCTGTACGGTCACGTCGAACAGGCCTACCACCGCATCGATCACTTGATCCGGTTGCGTGAATTACAAGACCGGACGGGCGGATTCCAAGTCTTCATCCCGCTGGCGTTTCACCCCGAAAACACCAAGCTGGACAACATCAAGAAACCGTCGGCCCTGATGGATCTGCGGACGATGGCAATCAGCCGGCTGATGCTCGACAACGTCCAACACATCAAGGCGTACTGGATCATGCTGGGCATCGAAACCGCACAAACCGCGCTCGCCTATGGCGCCGACGACATCGACGGCACGGTCCGGCACGAATTGATTTATCACGACGCCGGCGCCACGACCCCGGAATGCCTGAGCGTCGATCACATCAAACAGTTGATCGCCGAAGCCGGTCGCGAGCCCGTCGAGCGAGACACGGTGTACAACCACGTCCACCGCGAACCCCACGATTTCACGAAATGGACGTCCGGCGCTCCGGTCGGCGTCTGAGAGCAACCTGCGGAAGCGGCTTCCAGGCGGTCGTGCTACTGATTCGATCGCGAGAAGCCTCTCCCCCCATCGGCCGCCGCGGCGGGTTAGAATTTGGGACGCCCCGAATTCCCGCCCTCAAGCTCCGCCGGTCCCATGCGTCACCAAACGTCGATGCCCCGCCCGCGACTGTCTTGCGTGTGTTGTGCCGCAATCATTGCCGCCCTCGCAACGCCAGCCCATGCCGATCTGCCCGGTGAAGCGCTCGCCGCGGCCAAAAAAGCGACGTCGTTTCTGGTCGAACAGGTCAGCACCGAAGGCGGTTACCTGTGGCGTTATTCGGCGGATTTGAAACATCGTGAAGGCGAAGGCGTTGTCGAAACGTCGACCGTTTGGGTCCAACCGCCGGGCACACCCGCAGTCGGTCAGGCGTTCGTCCAGCTTTACCAAGCCACCGGTGACCGTCAGTTCCTGGACGCGGCCCGGGCGGCCGCCGAGTCGCTTCGTCGCGGTCAAATGCAATCCGGCGGCTGGCAGGCGATGGTCGAGTTCGAACCGGAACGCCGCCGTCGCTGGGCCTACCGAGTCGACCGCCCCGGTTCCAAGGCCAAAGACCAATCCAGCCTCGACGACGACAAGACGCAATCGGCACTGCGTTTCCTGATCCAATTGGATCGGGCGCTCGAGTTCAAAGACGAATCGATCCACGAGATGACCCTCTACGGACTCGATGGGTTGATCCAGCGGGGGCAGTTTTCCGGCGGAGGATTCCCGCAAGTCTGGACGGACCGACGCGACCTCGACACGCCGAAGTTGAACGCCAGCTATCCCGACGCCTGGCCGAGAACCTATCCCGGACACAACGAATATTGGTATCGATACACGTTGAATGACCATTTGGCACGCGACGTCATGAAGGTGCTGGTGTTGGCTGACGAAGTCTACGGAGATCCGCGATACCGGGCATCAGCCGTCAAGCTTGCCGACTCATTGCTGGCCGCCCAGATGCCCGCTCCCCAACCCGCCTGGGCACAACAATACGACGCCCGGATGCAGCCGATTTGGGCGCGAAAATTCGAACCGCCCGCGATCACGACCAGCGAATCGTTCAGCGTGATCGAAACGTTGATGATGGTGTACCGCGAACTCGGCGATCGAAAATACATCGAACCGATCCCGCGCGCACTCGACTATTTGGAAACCTGCCATCTGCCCGACGGCCGCGTCGCACGTTTTTACGAACTGAAAACGAATCGCCCGCTGTACTTCACCCTCGACTATCAACTGACCTACGACGACAGCGACATGCCCACCCACTACGGGTTCCAGCTACAAAGCAAAGTTCCCCAGTTGCGGAAGAAGTCCGAACGGATCGCCCGACTGACGCCGAAACAGCTCGCCGAATCCGATACGAGCCGCCCCCCAAGTCCCCGCGAGGTTCAAGAGATCATGGATGGACAAGACGAACGCGGCGCATGGTTGAGCGACGAAGCGATGCGGTACCACCGGGTCCCCGGACCGACGATCAACATGGACGTCGCGGTCGAGCACCTGACGACGCTGGCGGAGTATTTGGACGCCGTGGATCAGTGAGCGGCTGTCTCTCGTGACGCTCTCAACGGCCGGTTGGTCAAAGCGGTCATGAAACATTCACAATGAAACACGGAAAGATCGCCTCGGCCAGACGGTATAGATCCGTAATAATGGCTGACCTGAATTCCTCAATGAGTAACCAATTGATGACAAAACACGTTCTTTTGATCGCCTGTCTGTGCGTCACCGGCTCGATTTTGACGAGCCCCGATCGAGTCAACGGCGAAGACTGGCCGGGCTGGCTCGGTTCCTCGCGAGATGGCGTTTACCGCGAGTCCGGTGTGATCGACCACATCCCCGATTCGGGGTTGCCGATCAAATGGCGAACCCCGATCGCGGGAGGGTACGCCGGCCCCGCCGTCGCCGACGGCAAGGTGTTCGTGTTTGACTATCAACGCAGTGGCGGCGAAGTGGTCAACGATCCCGGCCAACGCGCCACCCTGACCGGCAAAGAGCGTCTGCAAGTGTTGGATGCGAAAACCGGCGAGAAACTCTGGGAATACTCGTATGACCGCCCCTACGAAATCAGCTACCCCGCCGGCCCCCGTGCGACCCCGACGGTCGACCGGGACAACGTTTACCTGCTCGGTGCCGAAGGCGATCTGACCTGTCTGTCGGTCGCCGACGGTTCGTTGGTTTGGACACGCAATTTGCCCAATGACTTTGGCGCCGAAGTGCCCATCTGGGGCTTCGCGTCGCATCCCTTGGTCGACGGCGATCTGCTGTACACGATGGTCGGCGGCCAGGGACAAGGCGTGGTCGCGTTTGAAAAAGCGACCGGAGAGGTGCGTTGGAAATCGTTGGACGCCAAAGCGGGGTACTGTGCGACTCGCATCATCGAGGCCGGCGGAACACGTCAGTTGATCGTTTATCACCCCGAAGCCGTCGAGGGCTTGGATCCGGCCACGGGAAAATCACTGTGGAACATTCCGATCACGCCCGCCTACGAGATGTCGATTGCCCAACCGATGATCGAAGGCGACCTGATGTACGCCAGCGGGATTCATGCCGAAGCGGTCATGTTTCGGCTCGGCAGCGAATCGCCCACCGCCAAAGAACTCTGGCGGGGTGGCCCCAAGAACGCCGTCCATTGCAGCAACGCGCCGCCGATGATTGTCGACGGAGTGATTTACGGAACCGATTGCGTCAAAGGAAACCTGATCGCTGTCGATGCAACCAACGGCGATCGACTTTGGGAAACCTTCCAGCCCACCGTGCCCGGCGAAAAACGATTCGCCCGACACGGTACCGCGTTCTTGACACGCTTGGGACAATCCGATCGCTACCTGTTGATGAGCGAAACCGGCGAATTGATCGTCGCCGAACTGACCGCCGCCGGCTACGAGGAAAAGGGTCGGATGCAGGTGCTCGAACCGACCAATGAATCGTTCGGCCGTCCGGTACTTTGGAGCCATCCGGCCTACGCCGACAAGACCGCGTTCATCCGAAACGACAAAGAAATTGTCGCCGTCGATTTGAGTCGCTAGACCACCGTGGCGTAAGCTTCCAGCTTGCGCTGGCGCAGTCGGCTGTCTCATTCACTCCATCGCGACCAAGATGTTTCAACCACAAAAAAACCCCGCTCGTTCTCCGAGCGGGGTTTTTGTCGTTGCGAGTCGCTGGTTTTCACAGCCCTACCACATGTATTCCGCACCGACGGTGAAACCTTGCAGAGTCAGACTGTCGTAGGTCAGGTTGCCCGCGGTCACCCGTTGGGGCGAACTGCTGGCCTGAAAGTCCATGCCGCCGAAGGCAATATCGTCGACAGCCAGGACGTAGTACGAACCGCGTAGGGTCAGCGAGTGCGACAAGCGATAGATCCCTTTCAGTTCAAGGTCGGTCAGGATCGTTCCGCGTTGATCGCCGTCGACAACGGTTTGGGGCACGAGCGAGTTGGCCGAGATCCGAATCGTTCGGTCGACGTCGTTTTGCACCCAAGCTCCTTTCGCACCCAGGCCGAGGGAAATTCCCGGAGCCACGTTCCACCAGAAATCGAATCCGGTCTGCGGCCCGAACAACCGGTTTTCGGTATCCGAGTCGGCATCGAAGAACCGGTCATAGATCCCCGGATTGGGGCCGGTCGTCACGTTGGTTTGTCCTTGAGTCGAGTAGCGAAGCCCATCGTCGTATCGCATGAATCGCAAACCGACGAGCCAAGAGCTTTGGAATCGGCAGTAGGGGAACATCGTGCGGCGGCGATAGTTGAACTCGGCCGAGTGAAATCGGCTTCGTGCTTCAATCGATTGCGTGGTCGAACGGTCGGTGTCATCGAAACCACCGGCGACCGGGGAGGTGCCGAAATCGGTGAGGAAGGAATACAGGTTGCCTTCCA
>NZ_JBFHKV010000628.1:0-5042 GCF_041595215.1 Stieleria sp.
ACGAAAACGATGCAGCGCATGATCGCCAAACGAATCCCCAAGCCACGAATCGTCGGACTCGTGGTTTTGGTTGCATTGTGGGTGATGTTTGCACTCTGGCAGCGCGCCGAACATGTCCACCAATGTCGACTGATTCACGACACGCTGTCGTCCCAGGGTGATGCCTTGTCGACCGCCGTCAGCAATTCGATTCAATCACATCGTTGGTTCAGCCCGTTTGTCCGGCAGCAGCTTCCCACGACGCTCGACACTCTCGCGCGATCGACCAACGTGCTTGCCATCGCGGTGATCGCAGGTGGCGACGCGGAACAGACGTACGTCTCGGGAGACGAAAGCCTGATCGCGTATCAGTTGCCCGCGGGAGAACATGTCGTCGATGACACGTTGCAGTTGGTCCGTGAGTTTGAGATGCAAAACGATCCGCCGATGCCGGCAGGATTCTCGGTGCCGATGGAACCGGAGGGGACGCAATCGTTTCGATCGATTGTCGTTTTGGATCGGACGGAAACCATGTCCCAGTTTTACCTCGAAGCGCGAAGCCGGATTCTGATTTTCGTTTTGGGGACGTTGTTGCTTGTCGCCATCGGTGCGGTCTGGCAGTTCACGGTTCGGCTTGCCCAATCCGAAGGAAGGACGCGTTTGCTGACGGCCGAAACCAGGCATCTTCGTGAACTCGGGCAAGCAGCAGCGGGGCTTGCACACGAAACACGAAATCCCTTGGGTTTGATTCGTGGCTGGACACAGCGGTTGGTCGATGCGGGGTTGCCCGAAGCGGACCAGCAACAGCAGGCCGAAGCGGTCATCGAAGAATGCGACCGCGTGACCGCGCGGATCAATCAATTCCTCGCCTTTGCCCGCCAAGCCGATCTGCAGATTGAAACGTTGGCGATCGAAGACCTGGTGACGGAATTACGCACGCTGCTTCAATCGGACCTGGATGCCAAGGGTTTAGTTTTGGAAACAGAGGGACTGCAAGGGCAAGCCATTCGCGCCGATCGAGATCAACTTCGCCAACTGTTGTTCAATCTATTGCAAAACGCCATCGGCTTTGCGCCCGAGCACAGCACGATTAGACTTTCGATGCAGCAGTCGCCCAACGGCGCCTTCCGAATCGAGGTCGCCGATCAGGGGCCTGGTGCCTGCGAGGAAATCGTCGACAGCCTGTTCGAACCTTACGTCACGCGGCGTCCCGGCGGAACGGGATTGGGGCTTTCGATCGTTCGGCGCATCGCGGTCGCTCATGACTGGGACGTGGGCTACAGGCCCGGTGACAAGCTCGGCAGCGTGTTTTGGATTGATGGCATTCGCAGCGCATCCCCCTTGCCAACTGGCGATCGAATCTCCTCCGTCAACCTTTAACGGTTCCTGGCGAATACTGGACACATGAAACAAGCATCGCCAGCCCAACCCGTTTTGATGATCGTCGACGACGAACCGGCCCAGCGTGAGTTGATCGGTGGTTTTCTGCAGCGTCAAGGTTTGGAGATCATCGAGGCGTCGTCCGCCGAATCGATGCTCGAATCGTTGCAGCAACGTGCTCCGGACATGATTCTGTTGGATGTGCGGCTGCCGAACATGAGCGGCATCGAAGCGCTTCCAGAGATTCGTCAGCGTTTACCGACCGTTCCCGTTGTGCTGATCACCGCATTCGCCGATGTGCGTCAGGCGGTTGATGCGGTCAAACGCGGCGCCGACGACTATTTGTCCAAACCGATCGACTTGGAAGAACTGAAAGTCACTGTCTTCGATGCATTGGGGATGCGCTCGGTCGACGATTCCGCGGACAAGCCGACGCTGCCACCCCTACCGGCGGAGTTTGTTTGTGAAAGCAGCGCGATGCGGGGCTTGATCGAGACGATCGCAGTCGTCGCGCCCTCGGACGCTCCGATCCTGATCCAAGGCCAAAGCGGTTCCGGTAAAGAATGGATCGCCAAGTTGATTCATCAGTGGAGCCATCGTGCGAAACAACCCATCGTAACGACCAATTGCGCCGGTCTGTCCGCCACCTTGGTCGAAAGCGAACTCTTCGGCCACGTCAAAGGGGCCTTCACCGGCGCGTCGGAAAACCGTTTGGGCATGTTTCGATCGGCGGGCGGCGGAAGCCTGTTTTTGGATGAAATTGGTGAGATGCCGTTGGAAATGCAACCCAAACTGCTGCGTGCCTTGGAGACCCATCAGGTCACGCCGGTCGGCGCGGATCGACCGGTGGACGTTGACACGCGATTGATCGCCGCGACCAACCGCAACCTGCAAGACGAAGTGACCGAGGGGCATTTTCGCGAGGACTTGTATTACCGGCTGAACGTGGTCGAATTGATTGTCCCGCCGCTTACCGATCGTCGCGAAGACATCATTCCGCTGGCCAAGCATTTCGCCAGCCAGTTCTCCAATCGACAGGTGCGTTTTTCACCCCAAGCCTCGCGCGCCATGCTGGCACACACCTGGGTCGGCAACGTTCGTGAATTGAGGAACGCGATTCAACGTGCCTGTCTGCTTTGCCAAGGCGACGTGATCCTGCCCGAACATTTGCCCGCCCACGTCGCCGTCGATCAGCGTGCCGAATTACCCGATGCAGGGCGTCTGTCCCAAGTCGAGCGGGCGACGATTCTGGCGACGTTGGAGGAATGTGATGGGAATCGAACCCAAGCGGCAAAGGTTCTGGGGATCAGCCGCCGCGCGCTGATTTACAAGCTGCGTGATATGGACGAGGCGATCGAGCGGCCATGATCCGGCCCGCATGATATTGACGCGCGAGGCGCCGGCGAGTTACTCCCGTTGTCTCGGATGACGCTGAGACCGATTGGCAGACAAATTCGAGACCGCACGTAGGGACTTGGATTTGCGCTGGCCAAAACGACTCTTCAAGATTTTCCGCCGTACCGGACTGGGACTGGCTATCCTTGCGCTGGTGACACTGGTTTCACGCAACGATGTTTCACGCCGGGTCGCCGAGTCTGTCACTTCTTCGATTCTGAAAACGGATGTCACCATTGACTCGGTTTTCATCGGATGGGGGCATGTCCAAGTCGCCGGGATCACTGTCTTTGATCCCGTGGCGAAACAAAGTCCACAGATCGAGGTCGGCCGGGTCGATCTCACGACATCGCTGCTGCAAGGCCTCCGTGACGGAGTTTGGCTCGATCATCTCGCCATCGATCACCCCCTGCTGAACGTGCAGTTCGACCCCGACGGCAATCTGCTGTCTCGGTTTCCGGCACCGGAGTCAGCTCCATCGGAAGGGAAACTCAAGATTCCGATCCGCTCCCTTACGGTCAGAGGAGCACGGGTCATGATTCATCAAGGAGATTCCCAAACGGCGGTGGTCGACGGGGCTGACCTAGCCGCCACCTTCGGCAAGTCGATCCTGATTGAAGGTCGCGTCGACAAGCTGATCGAAGGACGCGTCGATTTTGCGTCTCGGGTTGACGCCGTCACCTATCAAGGCACGACATCGTTGCGTGTGGTGGACTGCAGACTGGATAGCGAATCCCTACCCGGGCGACTGCTGCCCGAACCGATTCGCAGCCAACCCTTTTCGGGATCCGTCTCACTGGTCGCCAAAGCCCATCATCCCGCGAGCGTCGATGACTTGTTGCATCATCCGCTGCAAGTGAAACTGCAATTGCAAGACATTCGTCTCGCTGATTTCGAAACGTTGGTCAATGAAGTGACGGTCATTGCCAACAGCGATTCCGACGGAATCGGCATCGACATCGTCGGTGATCCCCTGGACGGCGATGCCGAGGTCCGGATCGACGTCTCGTCGCCGGTTCCGCCCTTGATGGCGACGATCGAAACCGAGGTCTCGGACTGCCGCTTCACTTCGCTGATCCGAAAACTCTCCGGCGACCTGCCGATGCAGGCGTCTGGATCGATGCGTGCGTCGACACAGCTCGATTGGGACGGTCGCCTCGCCACGTTCCATCACGCGATGCATGCCGTCGCGCATGACTTGGTCGCCGAAGACATTGAACTGGATGACGTTGTCTGTGACCTGCACTGTGACGGGTCCCTTCCCGTGGGGACTGCCGACGTCGACATGATCTCTCAATTGCGTGGCACTCTGGGTGCCACGATTCAGTCGGACGGTTTGAACCTTGCCCAAATCTCCGATCGATTGCAGATTCCTGATCTACAGGGGCGTATCGCGGCGAGCGCCGACCTTCACATTCCATTGGAAACACTGCTGGATCCCAACACACTGGTGGCCAACGCCCGCGTCGACTTTCAAAACGTTTCCGGTCGTGGCGTTTACCTCGACAACACGCAGAGCCAAATGGAAGTCGGCGGCGGGAAAGCAACGGTGGAACTTTCAAAAGCGACGTTGAAAGACGCCGACGGCCGGCAACTTGCAGACATGTCAACCGTCGTGCGAGCGAATCTGCCGACCGATGAGGTTGTGATTGACGCGCAATTTGATCACACCAGCCTGCAACACATCGCGCATTTGTGCCAACTGGATGAAAACCAATTTCACGGTCAGATCATGGGGCATCTCGATGCGACATCCAGCATCACTTCGGTTGCCAAACCCGAGAGTTGGAAATCGACGGCATCGATACGACTGCGCGACTTGGTCCTTGCCGGTGAACCCCTTCGCGACGCCGAGATCCGAGGCACGCTGGAGCAAGGAAATCTTGTTGTACCCCGGACTGAATTCAGCTGGCGGGAGAATCTGTGTCACGTGGAGGCCCTCGGGACGCTGAACAATCAACTGGTGATCGACGGAACGTTTGATGCGGGCCCGATCGAATTGGATGACGTCGCCGAATTGGCGACACGGCTATCTCACCAGCCGCTTCACCTCACCGGCAGTGCGTCGTTGAGTGGCAAGATTCACGTCGATGCGATCGCAAAAACGTTTCACAGCACGGGCACCGCCATGCTGTCCGATGCGACCTACGCGGACGCGCAAATCGGTTCGGCCGACTTGGATTGGAGCGTCGAATCGTCTGGCGTCACGCTGCGCACACAGTCAAATGATTTCTTGGGCGGAACCTACGCCTTGAATGCGCACCTCGCGGAACTGGATTGGACGCGAA
>NZ_JBFHKV010000629.1:0-5037 GCF_041595215.1 Stieleria sp.
GCAAGCGGTTAGCGGAACGGCGCGAGCCGTCCGGTTGCGTTTCAATAGCAACCTCGAAGACCGGAGGGCTCGCGCCCTGCCGCTAACAAAACAACGCAAGCGGTTAGCGGAACGGCGCGAGCCGTCCGGTTGCGTCGCAAAAACAACGTCAATGGCCGGAGGGCTCGCGCCCTGCCGCTAACAAAACAAAACCCGCTTGGCGTCCAAATCGATGGCATTGGGCATCCACGTGCTTCGGACACAGAAAGCAGGCGTGCCAAGACAAGCTTGGCACGCCCCTGGGATGGGGACCTACCTGTAACCATCAAGGCCGAACCTCCTGGTCAACCAGTAGCTCCATACCAGTTTATCGCTCTCCGAGGTAGAGTCGTCGGTTGCTCCGTCAACGTTGCTTGACGACGCATTAACGATCCAAGTGTTGGACGATTTCGCGCTTGGCGATCAACCGGGTGCCTCGTTTGCGTTCGACGCCGCAAACGTCCAGCCAACGATCGCGAAGCATGTTTGACATCTTGTCGATCGCGGCGGCGCTCTCGCCCACGTTGGGAATTTTCCCGCCGGCACGGTGGGCGTGGCCACCGGAACCTCCCAGACCTTTCAGGGTCTCGCGAATCATCTCCGCCGCGTTGTCTTCAGCATATTGTGTCCGCGCCGAAACCAGCAAGTCCCCGGCGATCACGGCGCCGCACATCACCCGACTGACCGAATCACCCCGAATCAGCAAATCGGCGATCTCGCCCACAATCTCGACGCCATCGGCTCGGGGCAGGAAGCACATTGCCACGTCGTCGTAGAGAAAGGTGTTTTGCAGCGCCAGCAACAGGTCCCCGTAATACGATCGCCGCAGCGGTGCATTGTGAATTTCGGCCAACAACTCGGGTTCGCCGAATTCCATCAACCAGGGCAAGATCAATCGGTCCAGAGACGAATAATGCGACTCGTAGGCGCAGGTCTCGGTGCTGATCGCATACAGCATCGCGGTGGCCAACTTCGCTCCCGGGCTGATCGCTTGCTCACGCAGGTAGCTGGCAATGATCGATGCCGACGCGGCGACCTCCACGCGAATGTCGCTAAACGGCGTTTTGATGCTGCGTTGATCGGGGATGTGATGATCGATGATCGCGAAGGGCTTGACCCCCTGACGGGTCAACACGTGGTTGGAAGCTTCCGCCCCACAATCCACCAGAATCGCCGCGGTGCGGTCATCGAATTCAAAGTCGTCCACCAATTCGATCGGTGGTTCCAAGAGATCCACCATGTGCCGGTTCTCGGCCCGAACGATGGCCCCCCCGCCGATCACCCGTGTCGGCAGCCCCACCGTTTCGTCGATCAGGACTTTCAGTCCCCAACCCGAGGCGATCGCATCCGGATCGGGATTGTCGTGCATCACGACCACGACCTCGTCACAATCGCTGAGGCTCTCTAATAGCCTTGTGGAGACGGATTTCGCATTCAATTGCGTTGCCTTCATAACTCCGTCGCTTTGATCACACCGAGACCCTCGATTCAAACCAAGGAAACACCGCCCCCGATTGCTATCGTATCCGCGGCCAACACCGCTATAAAGGTTGAGAATCCTGATTCGGCAAAGTTCGAGCACCTCTGGCGTCAAACGGGGCCGGTTAGGCAACGCGGCCCCCGGAAGCGGGCGAAGCTGGACGACAGCCCCCCTGGTTGACCATGATTGAATCGATTCTCTTGACCACAGACGAATTGCGGCAGAACTTCCGCATTGTCGACGCGATCGACATTGTGCTGGTTTCGGCGTTCCTTTACGCCTCGCTGCTCTGGTTTCGCCAGACGACATCGCGGGGGGTCCTGGTCGGGGTGGCAGCGCTCGCCTGGGTGTATTTTGTCGCTCGCAGCCTGGACATGTACCTGACGTCACTGGCCTTTCACACCACCTTTGCCGTCCTGTTGTTCATCCTGGTCGTGGTGTTCCAGGAAGACCTGCGTCGGCTGCTCGAGCGGGTGGCTTCGTTCCAGTCCGTTCCATTGGAACACGGCGGCCAAAGCGGGGTGCAGATCGACTCCCTGGTGGAAGTCGTCTTTCGCATGGCATCCTCGAGGACCGGTGCCCTGATCGTCCTGAAGCGAAAGGAGTCACTTGAACGTCAGCTTCATGGAGGCATCCCGTTGGACGGCAAGTTCAGCCTCCCGCTGATCTACAGCATCTTCGATTCGAGCACACCGGGACACGACGGTGCGATCGTGATCGATCGTGATCACATCAAACAGTACGCCGCCCATCTTCCGATCTCTCCCAACACCAACAAGCTCGGCGGCCGCGGCACCCGGCACAGCGCGGCACTGGGGCTCTCGGAACGTTCCGATGCAGTCACCATCGTGGTGTCCGAAGAACGCGGCAGCGTTTGTGTGGCTCAAGCGGGGACGTTGAAGGAGATGCCGACTGCCACCGACCTCAAGTCTTTTCTCGACGCCAACTTTGCCTCGGGGCTCGCCGATTCGCGGCCACCGCTCTGGAAACAAATCCTGGTCGACCACGCGGGTCTGAAAGTCTTGTCGTTGATCGTCGCGGTCGCTGCCTGGTTCGTACTCGCCTACGATCCGCACACGGTGCAACGCACCTTCATCGTGCCGGTCGAGTACCGGAATGTGGCCAAGCATTTGGAAATTGACACCTCGGCGCCGAATGAATGCCGCGTGACGCTTTCGGGTTCAGACCGCGATTTTCGTTTCCTCGATCCGGCCAGCCTGAAAGTGTCACTGGATCTGACTCACACCCTGGCGGGCTATCACGAAATTCAGCTCAGTGAGCAAAACATTCAGCTGCCGGCCAATCTGTTTCCCTATCGCATCGACCCGCGCGTCGTTGAGTTACTGATCAAGGTAAAATTGCCGGAACCGACAACGGCCGAACCGAGCAGCGTTCCCAAATGACGTTGGACAGGCGACACGCCGGCAACGCTTCAAACGATCCACGACATGAACAGCGACGCGAATCCCAGGAAGGCGGCGAATCCGACAATGTCTGTCACCGTCGTCAAAAAGATCGCCGCGGATTGAGCGGGATCGCGGCCCAGCTTCTGCAGAATCAACGGAATCACGGCGCCGGAGATCGCCGCGGCGGCCATGTTGACCACCATCGCCATGGCGATCACCAGTGAAAGTCCTGATCCGGCCAACACCGAATCGCCCGCGGCCATTCGCCACGCAAAGACCGCGATCGCTGTCACGACGGCGACGGCAACGCCGTTGATCAGTCCGCCGAAAAGTTCCTTGTAAATCAGCTGCTTGCGACTGCCGGGAACCAGTTCGCGAAGTGCCAACCCACGCATCACGACGGCCAGCGACTGGGACCCCGTGTTCCCGCCCTGTCCGGCGACCACGGGAAGCAGCACCGCCAAGGCGGCGACTTTGGCGATCGTCCCCTCGAACACCCCGATCACCGCCGCCGCCATGAACGCGGTGACCAGGTTGACGAACAGCCAGGGGAGTCGGCTCTTGACGACCATCGAAACGGGCGACAACGCACGCTCGTCGGCACCGGCCCCCACGATCTTCTGTAAATTTTCAAACGCCGCCGCCTGGCTCGACGCCAGCGCATCGGCTTGCTTGACCACCCCGATCAATCGCCCTTCAAAGTCGACCACCGGTAACGCCAGGAAACGTTTCTGCCCCATCAAGTCGACGACCTCACTCGATGACATGACATCGGGGACTCGCGTGACCTCCCGTCGCACGATCGGCGCGATCGGGTCCCGCGGCTTGGCCAACAACAGGTCGCGCATGTTGATCACTCCATCAAGCGTTCCGTCGCGTCGGGTGACATAGAGGTAATGCAGTGCTTCCCGAGGCGCCTGACGGATTGCCGAAATCGCTTCCTGCACCGTGATGTCCGCGGCCAATGAAACGACCCGCGGTTCCATCATCCCGCCCGCCGTTTCGGGAGCGTATTGTGCCAGGGCCAGCAACCCCCGCGAGACATCCTGCGGCAGTGCGGTGATCAACGCCTCGCGATTGGTCGGATCCACCTGGTGCAAAACCGACGAGGCAACCCGCGGCGGCAAGCGTCCGAGTAATTTGGCTGCCTGGGCCGGCTCAAGTTGAGCAACGATTTCGGCCCCCGCATGCGGGCTGATCCGCTGCAGCAACGCCAGTGCGATTCGGCTCGGCAGCGACTTAAACAGCCGATGCCGTTCTTCCGAATCGAGTGTTTCAAAGGCCCGCGCCGCATCTTCGGGATGCAACTGCACAAAAACTTTCAGCAGCGATTCAAGAGGTTTCATGGCATCGTCGAATGGAGGGCAGATCTGTGACCTCTAGTTGACGCAATGCGGTCCCCCTGTCAATCGGAGTTCGGCGCGTGTCGTTGCCGATCAACGTAGCCGGAGCAATGGTGAGTCGACGGCGCGAGCAGCGGTTGACGTCGTCACCACCAGGCCCGCGGCTAGCGCCGTCGGCTCACGAAACCGAGAGACAATCACGCCGCGGGTGGAAAACGTTTTTCCGACGCGGCGCAGTTTCTTTTCCACGACATGGCGTCGGCGGCGCGGCTCTGCCCCCTGCAATTCCGTCGGTGTGAAACCAGGATCGCCCCGCGAGCCGGTGCATCGGGATCGACGGGCTGCAAGCTGTTCCCAGGTCTTCTCCGGCCGATCAGATTGGCACGAAAAATGCAATTGACTGATCCGATCGACCCAGTGTGGGTCACCCACCGATTCGTTTGCTCCCGCGAGGAAACTGCAATGGCCAACCGTGGCAAAAACCAAAAGAAACCCAAGGGCTTCAACAAGAAAGTAGCGCCCGTCGTCGCCCCCGTCACGAACAACAAGGGAAAGTCGGCGGCTTCCTCGCGCGGCAAGAAACGTTAAGCCGATCGCCCCAATCCTGACGCGTGCCAAGGCAACCTCGATCATCGCCCCACCACGCTTTATCATAGCGACCCGCAAAGTATTATTTTGGCTTTGCGGGTCGCGTCGTTTTAGGACTGTGACACAATTTCCCAGTAGTGGACGAGGCGACGAGTCCCCCACCCAATTTCCCAGTAGTGGACGAGGCGACGAGTCCCCCACC
>NZ_JBFHKV010000630.1:0-5027 GCF_041595215.1 Stieleria sp.
ACCCGCGCTGGTGTGCAGGCTTCAGCCGCCCGTTTCGCTGCTTCGCAGCGAAACGGACGGACAGGCTCGTAGGCATCCACGACCCATCCCACCCGAGCGACACGATCACGACACATCCGCCGTCGTCCACGCGCCGTCGATCCGGCGTGGGGTTTGGCCGGTCGGGTTCTTGTCCGCCAACAACGCCGGCAATCGTTCCGGCCGGACGTTGTCATAGCTGGTCAGTTTCCCGAACCGCAGCAACGATCCGGGGACGCCGACGGCAGTGAAACCCGGGTGCCCGGTCGCCGGATAGGGTCCGCCGTGATTCATCGCGGCCGAGACGGCGACTCCGGTCGGCATCTTGTCGTTGAGCATCCGCCCGACCTTCGGCGTCAATTCGAACGCCACCTGGTCGTACGACGCATCGTCGCTGCCGGCCGGATCGCTGTAAACGCAGCCGGTCAAGTTGCCTTCCAAGCTGGCCAGGACGCTGCAAAGTTCATCGAGGTCCTCGGTGACCACGACCAGCGATGCATTGCCGAATGCTTCGGTCTGGAATCCTTCAGGGTCGTCCAGAAACTGTTTTCCAGTCGCGGTCATCAACGTGTTGGCCAGCGCACATCGGCCGGCTTCGACCTCGCCGCCGCCGACCAACAACTCCGCGCCAAACCCGCAAAGTTTCTCGATGCTGTCTTTCAAGCTTCCGGCAACGGCGGGTGACAACAATGTTCCCGCGGGCGAGCCGGCAAAGCGTTCTTTGACCGCGGCGATGAATTTGTCGGTGCCTTCACCGGCGATCGCCAACACCACGCCGGGATTGGTGCAAAACTGGCCGGATCCCATCAACGCGCGGCCGCAGAATTCGTCGACAATTTCATCGCCACGGGCGGCCAGGGCGCCCGGCAACAACACGACCGGATTGACGCTGGAAAGTTCCAAATAGATCGGTTTGCCGGCCGCATCGGCGGCCGCTTTGAGTTTCAATCCGGCTGATCGGCTGCCCGTGTACCCGGTCGCACCGACGCGTGGATCAGCGACCAATCGCTCGCCGTCGGCGTGTCCGGTGCGATAGATCAACTGGACGATTGCAGCAGGCATGCCGGTTTCGTTGGCGGCTTTCAATGCCAATTCTGCAAACAGTCGCGTCGTTTCGGGGTGGGAACTGTTGGCTTTGCCGATGACGGGATTGCCGGCCGCGATCGCCGCAGCAAAGTCTCCGCCGGAAACCGACCCGAAGGCAAAGGGAAAGTTATTGGGCCCGAACACACAGACCGGTCCGAGCGGCTCGTAGCAGGAGCGAATCCCGGCGGCGGTGTCGATCGTTGCCATCGCCCAATCGCCGCTGCGACAGGATTCTGCGGCGGAACGAAGTTGGCCACTGGTTCGTGGCAACTCTCCATCGGCCAGTCGCGGTGACTTGGCCAAACCGGTTTCGGCGTGTGCCGCCTCGACCAGACTGTCTTTGGCCGCGTCGATCTTGTCGGCGTACAGATCCAAAAACTCCGCGATCTTCGCCGCGGGAAGTGTTCGCATTTCGCGAGCAGCTTCGGCGGCGGCATCCAGCGCGGCATCGCAATCGGCCCACGAGCTGATCGGAAACTCGGTGGGCAGCTTTTCGTTGGTGTTCGGGTTGGTCGCTTGGAACGTGCCGACCGAATCGGCGTCACGCCAGGTTCCGGCGAGGAGTACTTTTGCGGTCATGTTGAGGCTCCTGGGTTTAGTGTTGAATGGGACAGGCGATCAGCCGATGGGCGCGAACAACTGCCTACCCCTGAATGATCGGATTACTGAGCGTGCCGACGCCGTCGATGGTGATATTGACGATGTCGCCGGGCAGCAGTGTGAAATCGCTGGTGGGGACGATCCCCGTCCCGGTCATCAGAAACGCACCGGCGGGAAACGAATTGTCTCTGGCGAGCCAGTCGACGAGGTTTTCAAACGTTCGTGCCATCTGGCCGCCGCTGGTTTGTTGATCGAACACCGTTTGGCCGTCGCGGACGATCTGCAAGTCGACGCCAATCGAATCCGCCGGCGGCAAGGTGTCGAACAAGGTGATCCATGGCCCCAGCCCGGCACACTGGTCATAACACTTCGCTTGCGGCAGATAGAGCGGGTTTTCGCCTTCGATGTCTCGCGAACTCATGTCATTGCCCACCGTCAATCCCACGATCCGCATCTGGGGGCTGATCACCAGCGTGATTTCGGGTTCGGGCACGTTCCAACTGGCATCGGATCGAATCCGCAACGGTTGCCCGTAACCAGACACACGATGGGGAGTCGCCTTGAAAAACAATTCGGGGCGATCGGCGTTGTAGACGCGGTCGTAGCACGACGCAGCGGCTTCGGACTCCTCCATCCGTGCCGTTTGCGAACGCTTGTAGGTGACGCCGGCCGCCCAGACTTCCTGATGGTCGATCGGCGGCAGCCATCGCAGTTGCTCATCGATCTCGATCGCGGCTTCGGTTTGCAGTGATTCGGCAGCGGCAATTGGCGTGGAATGGGCGATCAGATCCGAAAGGCTTGCGATTTCATCGGTCATCACCAACGGAAATAATTCGTTTTCGCGGACCAGTCCGACGCGAATCGTGTCGGAAGCATCAAAGAATTTTGCTACTTTCATATGTCAAACCTTTTTAATGAATGGTCCCAACGGATGGCATACATCGTGAACGCACCCCCGACGAACCGCCCGAACCTGCATCGGCAGTTGACCTTCGCCTTCGCCGCGGTCGCAACATCCATCACGTTGACGTTTGCCGGTTGCAGCTGCACTCGAGACCCTGGCGGAAACGGAAACGGTACCACGCCACCGCTCAACAGTGAATCGGAGGCGAACCTGGTAAAAATCAACCAGGCGCTCGCGGCGACGGAAAACATGGAACCCGAGCAGGCCGAACAACTGTGGTCGGGGCTGCGAAATCAGTTTTCCGACGACCCCTCGGTGGCACTCAACCGGGCCCTCAACGCCGTGCTGGCGGTCGACATGCTGACCGCCGCGGCGACCGACTCGGTCAAATCCAGCGAAGAGAAACAGGCGGCACGCGCGCGGCTTCCCGACGCGATCGAAGCGGCGCGAAAGGCGATCGAAGATTATCAGAAAAATTCCGGCGATGAGATCACCAAACGGTGGCTGAACAGCCGCATCGACGCACACGAGGCGGCACTACTTGGGACAACAATCGGCAAATCGCTGCGCCGCGATCTGTTCACGCGTCTAACCCAAGCCATCGATGGACCGATGGGCGAAGACCCCAGGGCCGTCATCTTGGGCGGACCGCTGATCGACCTGTTGGAAAAGATGTCCGACCCCGTCGATGGGCTACCGGATTCCGTCTTGAAACCGGCCGCCAAGTCGCTGCGACGACTTTCTGACGAAAACGATGACAATCTGTTCCTGGCGCTGCGGGCACTGCGTTTGTCGATCGACAACCAAGATCCGTCCGCTGCCGAGTTGGTCGATCGCACCTGGCGACTGGCCCAAGCCGTCGAGCCGACCTTGGCCGCCTACACCAAACCGATCGGACTCTCGCCCGAGGACCTGGTCAATCAAATCAAAGACGCGATCGAGAAGGGGGACTGGGCCAAAGCCGACCAGTCCTCGGTCTTGTGGTCGAACGTCTTGAACCCCTTGGAGATTGTCCGCACCGATCGGCGCCGAACATCGCCCCACCCGTTGGACCGACTGAACTTCGACACCGTCCGTCAGTTGAGCACCGAAATCGCCACCGCCAAACCGATCGCCGGTGACGAGACCGCGATCTCGTTTGAGTTTTCGTCCGCAGGTGACGCCGCAGCAGTGTTACCGTTGGACGCGGATCTGGATTTCAAAATGGATCTGGCCGCCGTCACCAGCGACGGAAAACTGAGATTGCTGACGCAACAAGGTGATGCTTGGGCCGCGATCGCCGAACTCGATCTCGGCGTCACACCGAGCGGCTTGGTGGCCGCGGATTTATTCATGGTCGACAGCAGCGATTCCGATCGCATCAAACGCAGCGAACCGGTTGCCGACGATCAAACCGAACGTGACTATTCAACCAAGGCACGCCACGACACGTTACCCGCCTTGGTCGCGTACGGCCCGTTTGGTTTGCGTCTGGTTCAAATCGATACCCGCAGCGAAACTCCCGCCGACAAGCGATTGACGTTGGTCGAAAAGACGACCGGACTGGAAGATCTGCCGGCGATTTCGGCCGTGACGACCGGCGACTTGGAAGGCGACGGCGACTTGGATTTGATCGTCGCACCGGCAGCCGGCCAGATCCGTGTCTGGATCAATCGCGGCAACCGAACCTTTTTCGAAGCCCCCATCGGAACCAGCACCGTGGACGCCGACGATCCGATCGCCGACATGACGATTGCCGACCTGGACCGCGACATCGACCTGGACGTCCTGGCCATCCACCAGTCCGGGCGCGTCAGCATCTTGGAAAACTTGTTGCACCTGCAATTCCGCTTCCGAACCCTAGACGACGTGCCGCCGCTGCCGGTCGCCGAAGACGATCGCTCACTGAGCATCGTGGTCGAAGACGTGGACGCCAACGTCGGCTGGGATGTCATCGCAACGTCCAGCCAACAATCGATGGTCGCCTTCGGAAACTCAGCCGACATCGGGGTCTGGACCGTCGACCGTGTCGAAACGGGCCCAGGCTTTCCATCACGGCCGGCCTTGGCTGACTTTGACAACGATTCCTATCTCGAATGGATCGGCGCCGCAGCATCCCCCAAGTCGGCGCAAACGCTGAAACTCGGCCCCTGGGGAATCAATGTCGTCAACACGGACACCGACCTGCCCGAGAACCTGACAGCCGGCGCCGCAGCCGACTTCAACAGCGATGGCCGCATCGACCTTGTAACGCTCAGCGGCAGTGACATCCAAGTCGGCATCAACCAGTCCGCCGGAGACGCGCACCAGATTTCGGTTCGCTTCAAAGGCATCGCCGACAACGCCGCGGCGAGTGGACGTGTGAACCACTACGCAATCGGTTCGGTCCTGGAACTGCGTTTCGGGCCACACTATCGAAGCCGGATCGTCCGCGGACCGG
>NZ_JBFHKV010000631.1:0-4987 GCF_041595215.1 Stieleria sp.
ACGCAGGACGGATCGAAGTCGCTCCCTGGGCGTCACCGACCGATGGATTGTTAGACATCGTTTTGATCAAAGATGGTACGGTCGCCGACATGGCCGAGATTGTGACACGCAACCTGACCGGAACATTCGGGGAGTGTGATCAGGTGATTCATCGACAGGCCAAGCGTCTAGAACTGCGATCCAGTCCGTCGATGCGTTTCACACTCGACGGAGAAATCGTAAACGCGGAACCAATCCGGTTTTGTGTCGAGCCGGCGCCGATCAAAATGTTTGTCGGCAGGCAGTTTCAATCCCATGTCGAGCGGGCCGAACTCGGTTAGGAAACGATCGTCCCGATCAGGTTGTCCTCTCGTGGCTGGAAGCCAGTTGCCACGAGGCGGCGACGTAAAACAGCGGATAGACCAATGAAACCAGGGTAAGCCATCCCGGCGGGTGGGGGTATGGATACAGCATCAAGAGCATCACCGCGACCCAACCCGCTGCTCCGCCGAGCAGAATTCTGCGCAAACGTCTTGGAGCCAGGTTGGGATAGATGAATCGCAGCGGGCTGAGGGTCATCACGCTTAGCGTCCACATCAAGAAGGCCACCGCCCAACCGCCGCCCCACACGAACAGAATCCCCGCGTAGAACGCAAAGATGTTCCAGTAGGATGGAAAGCCCCGAAAAAATCCGCCGTCCTCGTCTTTCGCGTGGCGATGCGAGAATCCGAGCAAGCTGCTTCCCATCGCCAACGTGACCGTCCAACCCCATCCCTGCGGCAGCCAATCCATCCGCCAGATCAACATCAACGGAATGAACGCGAAGGTGAGGTAGTCCAGTAAATCATCAATCGTCCGCCCGTCGAACGCCGGGGCTCGCGTTTTGACTTCGAAACGCCTCGCCAAGGGACCGTCGATTGCGTCGATCACATTGGTCAACAACAGGTAGACGAATACGATTCGTGGATCGCAGTCTGGAGAAACGATCTCGGCCATTGCCAGGCCTGCCGGGACGATCCCCGACGCAGTCAGCAAGTGGACACCGTAAGAAGCCCATGCGAAATCAGATGTCGTTGACTTGCTAATCACGATCGCGTTTCATTCTCTTCAGTGGTGACCGTCAAAATCGAGTTGGAAGGGTGCTTCCCAGGCGGGCAAGAATTCTTGAATGTCGATCGGACGCCCGGGGGGGAGGTGTTTCTGTCGGTTGGCAACTCGACGACTCGACCGCCCTGCGCGATTCGATGCAGTCCGCAGCCAACCAAAGCAGTTCCCATGCCAACGGCGGATTTCCTTGACCGCGCCGGCAGAGGCGCGTCTCTCCACTCGTCCGCCGGTCGCTCATTGACCCTCGCGACGGATTTTCGAGCAGATCGCGATGTGAGCAGACCGCGATGCGAGCGGTGAGTTGTGATGGGCTGCGGAGCCGAGTCGGCTTCAGAGCAATTGGGGTGGGGCGTCGCGACCGAGTTGGTGTACATTATTGACCATGTTTGCAGAAACTGATGGCAGCAGAAAAACGATCGGCGACGTGGACGTCTTGTTTCACGACGGCCTGTACCACTTGTTCCACCTCGTCCTGCCCAACCACGACTTTATCGCCCACGCCGTCAGCACCGACGCGTTGAATTGGCGGAGAGTCAACAACGCGTTGTTCATCGGCGATCCCGGCAGTTGGGACGACTTGATGCTGTGGACGATGCATGTTTCGCCCGATCCCTATCATCCCGGGCGCTGGCGGATGTTCTACACCGGCCTGTCGCGGCGCGATCAAGGCAACTTTCAGCGGTTGGGGATGGCGGTCAGCGACGATCTGTTTCATTGGCAAAAGGCCCCGGTCCGGTGGGAGGATCACCGCGGCCCAAGGGACCCCGAGCGTGTCAAGCGTGCGCTACAGCAAAGTCGGGCGACGTCCGCGGATGCCCGACATGCGATGTTTGATCCAACGAGTTGTTTCCCGTTGGAGCCGGATCCGAAGCATTACGAAGCGTCGCTCACCGAGGGCCGACACTGGGTCAGTTTTCGCGATCCGTTCTACCATCATGATGGGAACGATGGCTGGCTGATGGCGGCCGGACGCGTCAATACGGGACCGGTCGTGCGCCGCGGCTGCGTCGCATTGATGAAGGAAGTCGAACCCAACCATTTCGTGGCGCACCCGCCGCTGCATCACCCGCGATTGTACGATGATATCGAAGTGCCGAATTTGATCGTCGTCGACGACGATCATTACTTGATCGGTAGTATTCGCGAAGACGCAAAAATCCGTTACTGGCACACCGACGAGATCGGCCACCGTTGGCAAAGCTATCACGACAACGTGTTGCTGCCCCAAGGCAACTATGCAGGTCGAGTCTGCCGTGACGATCAAGGATGGTTGCTGTGGAATTTCTATTCGATGAATCGGGAAGACCGAACGGCGGAAAACTTGATGCCGCCGCCCAAACGTCTGGTCAAGAACGAACACGGATTGCTGCGAGCGGTGACGTTCGAAGGCATCAACCAATACTTGCGAGAACCACTCGATGCGAAGTGTATTCACAGTCTGATCGACGATGTGGGGCCGCAGATGCGAGAGTGTCGCGTCGAAGGCGGGCATCTGGACCTGGCCTGTGAAAGTGGGTTTCAAGCCTTCTTGTTCGATGACCGGTTGGACCACTTTCGATTTCAAGCCAAGTTGGAAATGCAGGGGCTCGGCAAGTGCGGACTGGTCTTTCGCATCGATCCCGAAACACGTGATGGGTACTATCTTTCACTGGATATCCTCAAAGGCGTCGCCCAGCTGCGGGCTTGGGGAACCGGTGAAGACGGGAGTGGCGAACAGATGATGCAGTTTCAACCGCTGCAATCCGGTTTCTGGTACACCGAGGTTCGCAACGCCATCACCGTGCGGCTGATCGTCTTCGGAAGCTACATCGAAGTGTCGGTCAATGGCCGAGTCGTTTTGTCATTGGCCGATCAGAGTTTTGACACGGGAAAGATGGGCGTCTATTTGGAGACGGCGAAAGTAAGAGTTTCCGAAATCCAATTGGAACGACTCGCACCACCAAATCAAACCGACGAACATCTGGCCAGCGGCTGACCGATCAATGCGATTCGGCAGGCGATCGCCAGGCGTGGGGCGGGCGTGAGGCTTCATTCGGGATGATGGCGATCATCAGTAGAAAGAGACCGACGACAATGTGATTTTGGTGAATCGGTGGCGGGGGAGCATCTGCGAAACGCCCCCACAACGTCAGCCCGGTCGCGACGACCAGGATCAGCAAGTGCGCATGCCGGGTCGGATGCCAGTACGACAACCCTGACAGAATCACAATCAGCAACGCAGCCAACGAATCGATCAGCACAAAAGATTCGCTGCCTTGCACCTGAAAGACAAACGGGCTGGCCGCCAACCACACCGCGGTCATGATCTCAACGACGCGTCCCCACATCACGCAGTCCCCCGCGACAACAAGGTTTCCGCCGCGTGATCGATCGCTTCGCAGCGATTGCCCCAAAACGCATCCCACAGTAGTCGCCAATCGTGGTTCTGTTTCCAAACAATCCACAGGTACATCAGGGACGCCCGGACTTCATCCCACGCCCAATAGACGAGGATCAACGAGATCGCCGCCGTTACCAGGCACAGAAAGCACCATGAACCGATAATCGACGCCTGGATCAAGACCAACACGACACTGACAATGCCCAGCGGAATCACGTCAATCCCGAACAGGATCACCAACCAGGGGCGGTACTGCCAGCGGCGCGTCGATCCGGCGAAACCCAAAATGGCGTCCCCCAGGTAGGCCAAGACTCCCAACGCCGCATCGTGAATGCCGATCATGGCATACATCTGCGTGGCCGTTTTTGACTTCAAGACCTCGGCCGTGCCACTGCCAAAGACAGGATCCCAGGCGGTGTCGATCAGCCCCCACTGGTACATCGAAAGGTGCGCGGAGATGGCTGCGGCGACAAACGCCAGGATGCAAATCGGGATTCGCTGTGACCACGCCGAGGGGTTGTGTTGATAGGGCGGGACGTTGCGGTCCAAGTCGTCGACAGGAAGTGTTGCGTGCGACATCGGTGTTATCGTTTCAGACCGTTCTTGCGATACCACTGATCGGGATCTTGTTTCAACGCGTCAATGATCTTCGGCAGGCGATCGATCAGCCGGTGCTTGGGTTCCCAGCCCAGCAGTTCTTTAGCCCGCGAGAGATCGAGTGCGTAATGGTCGTCGGCCATGTTGACCATGAACGGCTTGATGAACGCTTCGCCATCGGACAGCGTGTCGGTGACCGACGCCCCGACTTTCGCAAGCGGTTTTGGAACGCACAGTGTCGTCCACTCCTTGCCATGAATCAGGCACCCAATTTGATCTTGAAGCGTTTCGTAAGAGGGAGGATCCGGCTCGCCGATCAAGATGGCCGTCTTGGCTTCGATCTGATCGCGACGCTCGACGGTGGCCACGACCGCATCGACCGCGTCGTCCAGGTGAACGGCCGATTGTCCGGTCTCGGTATCGCCGGGAAAGAAATAGCTTTGAAAATCCTTTTCGTAGATCCGCTTGATCTGCTGCACGATGGTTGGTTGACGCCCGTAATCGGTGTAGACGCCGGCGATCCGCAGAAACACGGATCGCACGCCGGGGTGACCCTCACGAATCAGCCGTTCGGTTCGGATTTTGCTTTCGGGATAGGGCCACTTCGCCAACAGCGGGTCATTTTCAGCGATGTGTTGGCCCGGCTCACACGGTTCGTGCACCAGCATCGTGCTGCTGAAAATGAATTGTTGCAGTTCAAACTCGTCCAGCGCGTTGAGCAATCGATCGGTTCCGTTGACCGTGACTTCGTCGTACGCTTCGCTGTCTTCACCGGAGAAATCGTAGTACGCCGCCAGGTGAACGACGCTGGCGAGCTTGCCCTCGGTGCGTCGTCGAACGTCCGCGACCGCGCCTCGCACATTCTCGTAGCTGGTCAGGTCGCACTCGATGTCATAGACGTTAGCGTGGCTTTTCGGCGGCTCA
>NZ_JBFHKV010000632.1:0-4983 GCF_041595215.1 Stieleria sp.
AGGCGAGGGCGGCGGCCAGATCATCCGTTCGTCGCTTGCGCTGTCGGCCGTCACCGGGACGCCGATCCGATTGGAAAATATCCGCGCCGGCCGCAAACAGCCGGGGCTGCTGCGCCAACACCTGACCGCGGTCCGCGCCGCGGCCGAATTCAGCGGCGCGGCGGTCAGCGGTGACCAACTCCGGTCCTCCGTCTTGGAATTCACGCCCGGAACCCTCCGTGGCGGTGACTTTCGCTTCGCCGTCGGTACGGCCGGCAGCACGTCGTTGGTCGCGCAAACCCTCTTGCCGGCGCTCGCCTCCGCCGGCGAGCCGTCCACGGTGTCATTGACCGGCGGAACCCACAATCCGTGGGCTCCGCCGACCGATTTTCTGCAACGTTGTTACCTGCCCCAGTTAGCCAAAGCGGGACCACGTGTCGACGTCTCGCTCACTCGGCATGGCTTCTACCCGGCCGGCGGCGGCGAGATTCGACTCCAGGTCCAACCGCAGACGTCATGGTCCGGTTTCGAATTACTCGATTGCGAACCGACGTTTACGCCCAAGGTGACCGCGATCGTCAGCAAGTTGCCGCGTGGTATCGCCGAGCGTCAGTGTGACACGATCCGTCGCAAGTCGAACTGGGAAAACGCCCGCTACGAAGTGATCGAAGTCGACGAGCCGATCGGACCGGGCAATGTCGTGATGATCGAAATCGAGAGAGCATCCGTGACGGAATTGTTCATCGCGCACGGCAAGGTGGGTGTCAAGGCGGAGCGGGTCGCCCGCTCGTTGCTCAAGCAGGTTCGCGCGCATCTCGGCAGACGTGTTCCGGTCGGCGAATACCTGGCCGATCAGTTGATGATGCCGATGGGACTGGCCGCGGCGCAAGGTCACACCAGCGCCTTCCGCAGCGGACCGCTTTCGATGCACAGCCAAACGCACCTCGCCGTCCTGAAAGTCTTCCTGCCGATCGAAATCGATGTGCAGGAAGACAACGACGTGATCGTCCGGTTCCGGCCCCAAGTGGCGTAAGCTTCCAGCTTGCAAAAGTGGCGTACGCTTCCAGCTTGCGAAGGTGGTGTACGCTTCCAGCTTGCGTCACCCACGAGCTTGCCCCGCTATCGCTTCGACTTGGGTAGCGGTTTGACCATCACAATCTCGGCGTCGTTGGCGAGCTTTTCGCCGGGTGTGGTGCGGCCGTCGTCGATCGCCTTGCGAAGCATCGCCTTCATCTCTTTCACCCGATCGGGATGTTCGGCGATCAGGTTGTTTTCTTCGCCGGGGTCACTGGCCAAGTCGTAGAGTTGCATCGGCGGCATGTTGGACATGTCATGGCGTCCCGGGCGCGGGCTGCTCCAGCCGCCCGAACCGGGGCACAGGCAAAGTTTCCAGTCGCCGTCGCGGATGGCGAACTGGCCGCCGATGGATTGTGAGATGATCGATTGTCGCGGCGGTTGCTGGGCCTGGCCGAGCAGGGTGGGCAGGAACGACACGCTGTCTTCGGCGCCGTCGGAGGGAATCGTCGCGCCGGTGATGTCTGCCGCGGTGGCCAGGAAATCGATCTGTCCGATCAGGTGTTCGGTGCGCGACCCCGGTTCGACTTTGCCGGGCCAGCGGACGACGAACGGAACGCGATGGCCGCCTTCATAGATGTCGGCTTTGTGTCCGCGATAGATGTAATTCTGGTCGTGTCCGGCCGCTTCGAGCTCGTTGATTTTTGCCGCCGGCGAACACCCGTTGTCGGTCGTGAAGACGATCAGGGTTTCGTCGGCGATGTTGTTCTTGTCGAGCGCCTCGAGGACTTGTCCGACCGTGGCGTCGACTTGCATCGTGAAGTCGCCATAGACGTTGATGCCGCTCTTGCCGCGCCACTGGTCGGTCGGCACGATCGGCGTGTGCGGTGCGTTGAGCGGAAAGTAGATGAAGAACGGTTGTTCCGAGTCCGCGTTCTCGTCAATGAAGCGAACCGTTTCCTCGGTGAACGTCGGCAGCACGTCGACGGCTTCGAAGTTGGCACCGGCGGGGCCTTTGCGGTTGAACGCTTTTTCGACGGTCGCCTTTTCGGTCGGGACGCGATTGCGGACAAAGACATACGGGGGCATGTCGAGCGAGGCGCTGATGCCGAAGAAATAATCAAAGCCGAGGTCGTTGGGGCCGTTTTTGATTTCGCCTTCGTAGTCGACGTCCCAGCCCTTGGCGTAGGGTTTGGAAAAGTCGCCACCGTCATCGGCCGTACCGTCACCCTTGAGCGGCCAGTCCCAGCCGAGGTGCCATTTCCCGATGCCGGCTGTCTTGTAGCCTTGGCTTTTCAGCATCGACGCGATCGTCAATCGGCCCGGCGAAATCAGCGGCGGAGAAAACCCGCCCAGGACTCCTTTTTGTAAATGGGTTCGCCAGTGATACCGTCCCGTCAGGACGCTGTATCGCGTCGGCGTGCAGACCGACGACGAGGTGTGGGCGTCACCAAAGATCATGCCTTCGGCGGCAATCCGATCGATGTTCGGCGTCGGGATCTTGGACTCCGGATTGAGCGCACCGACGTCACCGAAACCCTGGTCATCGGCAAGAATGAAGATGATGTTGGGACGGTCGCTCGAGGCGGCTTGGAGCGATCTGGCATTGGGAAACGCGGTCATTGACGCGACCACTGCCAGTACCAGTGTTGCGATCCCGGATCGCAAGGGACTCGGCGTTGACCGGCGATAGCTGGTTGACATCGGGGCAAGAGACAGAGGCATTTTGAATACGCTTGAGTGAACGGGTTGGGGCGTTGGGCGTGGGGCAGGTGGATCGGTCCGGCGGGGCACCCTCGGAGTCGGTAGTGTCTTTCGTCGGGAGCGCAAAGTCAAATCCCGGCTGGTTGGCTGGCCCGGCAATTGGCCCCCAAATCCTGCCGCTTGGGCATCGGGTAACACGGGATTCAGAAAGCGTTGGTGTACGCCTTTCGGCCGATACCACGGAGTGAAGACAAGCTGAGGTGCCCGGGCGCTGGCGCGAACCGGCTGATATCAAACGAATATCAGCCGTTTGGCGCGAGCCTACGGGCCCTAACGCGAGGAAACGACGCTTCACTTAGCGGTCTTGGGCTGAAGCCGCGGCACCAACACGTCGCCCCGTGCCAAGTGGCCAACAACGCGTTGGCTCGATCGACAAATCGTCCAGGAGGGTGATGCGTGCGGTGTTGCCGGTCAGATGATGACCTCATCAACATTCCGCCTCGGTGTCGGTTTGACTTCCCTGCCGTGACCCAGGCGAAGCAGGATTTGAGGGTAGCCGTTGGCGCCGATCAATTTGGACAGCTTGGTGCGCAACCGGGGGATTTCGATGGGTTGATTCAGGTACGAAGCGTCGACCGACCAGGCCGCACCCCGCAGTAAGATCTTGGCAAGTGCCTGGCCGCAGGCAATCCAATCCGCCGGCGTGTCTCCGTTGGTCCCGATGACGGCCAACAGCGGTGATCCTTCGGCGAGTTGTCGGTCTTTGGCGGCTTGGCCGTCGCCCCAGTCGAACGTGCGGACGGCCAGCCATCCGAAGTGTGACGCGAAATCACCGATGCCCTGCGAATAGCCAGGGATGCCGTCGCGTCGCGAGCTGGTGTTGGAATGGATCCATTTGGCAAGCTCGTGTCGAAAACGCTTGTCGCTCGCCTGCTCGCGATCACCCTCGCTGATCAAATCGGCAAGTGCGTGCTTTTCCCGATCGGAGTGAATCAAGTGGATCCATGCACCTTCGCTCTTCGCGTCATTGATCCATTCGGTTTGTAACTGTGGATCGACGTCTTGCTTGGTAAAGGGGAACCGGTTGGTGCGTCGATCGGGGATCGCTTCGAAGAGTTGCTGTTCGTCATCACTTGGCGCATAGGGTCCGGCGACCATCACCCGAGCGATGACGTTTTCTTCATTGCCGGCCGGAAGGATTCGTACCATGGTGGCGAGGGAATCGCAGTGGATCGCCAGCTTCAAGTGGTATAACGCTGCCCCGCAACTGATCGTCAGCTCGCGATTGCAAGGATCGACCACGGGGCACGCCCGACTTAGATCAGCCAACAACTCCACTTGGCCCGGCTTCAAACGGAACAGCCATGGCTGGGTGTTGTGGCCCGAGGGGGCCATGACCGCATGACCCACCATCTTGAGTAGGCGGTCGGAAAGCGTCAGAGAGGGTTTGGGGGGCGCAATCGTTGTCATCGGGTCGTTGCCTGAATGAGAAGAATGAAATCGCCGAACAGACGATCGCCGAACAGACGTCGGCGCAGACTTTCCTACTTCATGGCGAACGAACCGATCCTCACATGTTGCGCGTCATCGAGTGTTTGATCGATCACCGCCACTGGTCCTGTGATCGAATCACTTCCAACCACTTCAGTGTAGCGTCCACAGGCCGAGTAGGGGAATTTTTCGGGACATCGTGAACCGATTCCCGGGTTTGCTGCCGACGACTGTGTCGCTTTGGCACAACAAGTGCGGTGGACGTTTCAACAGCACTCACATCCTTCACGTGGGTCGCACTTACCCCTTAATGGAAGATCGTTATGTATATCGGTGGTGGTATCCTCGGCACTGTCTTAGTCGTTCTCTTGATCGTCTACTTGGCGAGACGGGTTTAAATTCTGTCCGGTGGACCGTCACCCAACCGATCACCCTCTTCCGTTGCCTCAACGAGACTCGCAATGTCTGCCCAGGACTTGTCTGGCCTACGACCTCTCGACGCAGAGGATCTGCAGCCCTCGAAGAACAAACCACCGGTCCAGAACGCATCTGCGAATGACCTGGCCACCCTTCGTCGCGTGCAGCGGATCGCCAAACTGATGGACTCCTCGATGTCGATTCCGGGGACATCGATCCGATTCGGGCTGGACAGCGCACTGGGACTGATCCCCGGTGTCGGAGACATCGGCACCGCGGCGGTAAGCGGTTGGATCCTGCTGCAGGCACGTCGCTCTGGCATGCCCAAACGACGTCTTGCACGGATGGCGGCGAACATCGTCATCGACTTGACCGTCG
>NZ_JBFHKV010000633.1:0-4980 GCF_041595215.1 Stieleria sp.
GGCTTTGTTCAACTGATCCGCCGCGGTCAAACCGGCCGGGCCGCTGCCGACAATCGCAACCGATTTACCGGTCCGGCTTTCCGGCGGTTCGGGCACGATCCAGCCCTCTTCCCAAGCCCGGTCGACGATCGCGTTTTCGATGTTCTTGATCGTCACCGGCGGGTGATTGATCCCTAACACACAGGATCCCTCGCACGGCGCCGGACACGTGCGTCCGGTGAACTCGGGAAAGTTGTTGGTCTTGTGCAACCGCTCGATCGCTTCCTTCCAACGGTTGTTGTAGACCAAGTCGTTCCATTCGGGAATCAAGTTATCGATCGGACACCCCGTGCCGGACTGACAAAACGGGACGCCGCAATCCATGCAACGGGCGCCTTGTTCGCGGAGATGATCGATTTTGTGTTCGGTGTAGATTTCGTCGTAATCGTTCAGCCGAACGACCGGCAATCGCCACGGTACTTTCTTACGATCAAACTCTTTGAATCCGGTTGGCTTTCCCATCAGTCTGCTCTTGGTCTTACGTTTTGGATGTATTGGAAATAAAGTTGTTGCGGCAAGCTGGGGACGCTTGCGGATTGGGCTGGAAGCTTACCCCACGGGGGCTGCTTGTTCTTTCTGTGCCAGCAGCACGCGTTTGTAGTCCACGGGCATGACTTTGACGCACTGTGACATGAACGTGTCCCAATCCTCGAGTGCTTCGGCGGCGACTTCGCTACCGGTGTACTGCTTGTGCCGAGTGATCAACTCTTTGATTTCGGCTTCCTCGTCCGAATCGTCGATCCGCTCCAGTTCGACCAATGCCAGGTTGCACTTGATATTGAAATCACCGCTGCGATCCCAGACGTAGGCGATCCCGCCGGACATTCCGGCGGCAAAGTTCCGTCCGGTTTCTCCGAGGATCACGACGCGACCGCCCGTCATGTATTCACAACCATGATCGCCGACGCCTTCGACGACGGTCTTGGCACCGCTATTTCGCACACAGAACCGCTCGGCCGCACGACCGCGGAAAAACGCTTCTCCGCCGGTCGCCCCGTACAAGCACACGTTGCCGACCAAGATGTTGTCTTGCGACTTGAAACTGCTCTGCTTGGGCGGATAGACGATGATGCGACCACCGCTGAGCCCCTTGCCGACGTAATCGTTGGCGTCGCCTTCCAGATCGATGGTGATGCCGTGGGCCAAGAAGGCCCCCAAACTTTGACCCGCCGATCCGGTCAATTGAAGTCGAATCGTGTCGTCGGGCAGCCCCATTTGGCCGTAGACCTTGGCGACCTCGTTGCTGAGGATCGTTCCCACGGTACGGTTGATATTGATGATCGGTGATTCGATCACAATCGGCTCTTTGGTTTCGATCGACTTGCGTGCCTGGTCCAACAACACCGTCATGTCCAATGATTTTTCCAGCCCGTGATCTTGGGTCTGGCTGCAAATCACTTGAACGTCCGGGTGCGGCTTGGTAGCCACTCGCAAGATCGCGGTCAAATCCAAACCGTCCGCTTTCCAGTGTTTGATCGCGTCGTCGGTGTGCAACACGTCGCTGCGGCCGACCATTTCATCGATCGTTCGGAAACCGAGTTCGGCCATCAGGCGACGCGTTTCTTCGGCCACCATGAACAGGTAGTTGACGACATGCTCCGGCTTGCCGGTGAACTTCTCACGCAGGTAGGGATCCTGAGTCGCGATCCCGACCGGGCAGGTGTTCAGATGGCACTTCCGCATCATGATGCAACCGAGCGTGATCAGCGGCGCGGTCGAAAAGCCGAACTCTTCGGCCCCGAGCAATGCGGCGATCACGACGTCGCGTCCGGTCTTGAGTCCACCGTCGGTCTGCAACACCACGCGGCTACGCAGATTGTTCAACACCAGCACCTGGTGCGTCTCGGCAATCCCCAACTCCCACGGCAAACCGGCATGTTTGATACTGGTCAACGGCGACGCCCCGGTTCCGCCGGTGTCACCGGAGATCAGAATGTGATCGGCGAACGCCTTGGCAACACCACTGGCGATCACACCGACGCCGACTTCGGAAACCAGTTTGACGCTGATCCGGGCGGCACGATTCGCGTTCTTCAAATCGTGAATCAACTGCGCCAGGTCTTCGATCGAGTAGATGTCGTGGTGCGGCGGAGGACTGATCAGGCCCACACCCGGCGTGCTGTAACGAATTCGGGCGATGTTGTCATCGACCTTCTTCCCCGGCAGCTCACCGCCTTCACCCGGCTTGGCACCCTGCGAGATCTTGATCTGAATCTCATCGGCATTGGTCAAGTATTCGATCGTGACGCCGAAGCGGCCCGAGGCGACTTGTTTGATCGCCGAACGTTTGGAATCGCCGTTTTCGAGCGGTTGGAATCGCAACGGGTCTTCACCGCCTTCGCCGGTGTTGCTTTTCCCGCCCAGACGGTTCATCGCGATCGCCAACGTCTCGTGCGATTCGGCACTGATGCTGCCGAAGCTCATCGCGCCGGTGCAGAACCGTTTGACGATTTCCGACGCCGGTTGAACCTCTTCCAACGGGATCGAGTTTCCGGTTTCCTTGAACCGCAGCAGGCCGCGAAGGGTGCAGCGGGAGCGGTTGTCGGAATTAATTTTGTCAGCGAACTTCCAGTACGCGTCTTCGTTGTTGTTCCGCGCGGCGATCTGCAAGTCGGCGATCGAATCGGGCGACCAAGCGTGCTTTTCACCTTCGGCCCGCCAATGGTACTCGCCCAGGTTGGGCAGGGTCGGCAAGTTATCGCTCTTGCGTTTGGGATACCCCAACGCGTGGCGACGGAGCGTTTCTTCGGCGATCACGTCAAAGGAAACGCCCTGAATTCGGCTGGCCGTTCCGACAAAGCACTTGGCGATCACTTCGTCCTTCAATCCCAGGGCTTCAAAGATCTGGGCACCCTTGTAGCTTTGCAGCGTGCTGATCCCCATCTTGGCCATCACCTTGAGCATGCCCTTGGCGACGCCCTTTCGATAGCTGGCGACAATTTTGTCATCATCCAGCGACGGATCCATCAACGCGTCGCGGCGTGCTTGCCAGAGGGCTTCAAAGGCCAGGTAGGGATTGATCGCATCGGCACCGTAACCGATCAACAGGCAGTGGTGGTGGACCTCGCGAGCCTCGCCCGTTTCGACGACCAACCCGATTCGCGTCCGCTTGGCCTGTTTGACCAGGTGATGGTGGACCGCTCCGGTCGCCAACAGGGCGCTGACCGGAACACGGTTGGGTCCGATCTTGCGGTCTGAAAGCACCACCAATTCAATCCCGTCGTCGGCCGCCGATTCCGCCTCGGCCGAGATTCGGTCCAGCGTTGCTTGCAGCCCCGCCTTGCCTTCGCTGCGGTCGAACGTGATGTCGATCACGCGACTTTGCCAGCCCTCGTGGTTGATGTGGGACAGCGCGGCGAGTTCCTCGTTGGTCAGAATCGGGTGCTCGACCAACAAACGGTGACAGTGCGCCGGCGTCGCGTCCAACAGGTTTTGCTCGGGCCCGATGTAGCATTCCAGCGACATGATCACCTCTTCGCGAATCGAATCGATCGCCGGGTTGGTGACTTGCGCGAATAGCTGCTTGAAATAGTCATAGATCATGCGGGGCTTGTCCGACAGACACGCCAGCGCGCTGTCGTTGCCCATCGAACCGACCGGGTCACGCAGGTCTCGGACCAGCGGACGCAACATGAAATTCATCGTTTCGCTGGTGTACCCGAACGCCTGCATGCGGTGCAGCAGCGTGTCGCTGTCAAACCCGTGCGGTTCCGCTTCCGGATGCAGGTCCGACAGACGGATACGCTCTTGACGGAGCCAGTCGCCATAAGGCATCGCTTTGGCGAAATTGGTTTTCAGCTCCTCGTCGGGAATCAGTCGCCCCTGTTCAAAATCGATCAGGAACATCTTGCCCGGTTGCAAACGGCCCTTCTCTTTGACGATGGCCGGATCAACCGGCAACACGCCGACCTCACTGGCCATGATCACGCGGTCGTCGTGGGTGACGTAGTAGCGACTGGGACGCAAACCGTTTCGGTCGAGCGTCGCGCCGATGTACTTGCCGTCGGTAAACGCGATCGATGCCGGGCCGTCCCAGGGTTCCATCATGCACGAGAAATACTCGTAGAACGCCCGCTTGTCTTCGCTCATCGAGTCGTGTTTCTGCCAGGCTTCGGGAACCATCATCATGATGGCTTCCTGCAACGTGCGCCCGTTCATCAACAGGAACTCGAGCACGTTGTCGAACGTTCCCGAATCGCTGCAATCGGGCTCGACGACGGGAAACAGTTTTTGCAACTCATCGCCGAACAACTTGCTTTCGGCGGTCCCCTGACGCGCCTTCATCCAGTTGCTGTTGCCACGCAGCGTGTTGATCTCGCCGTTGTGGCTCATGAATCGCAACGGCTGGGCGCGGTCCCAGCTGGGGAACGTGTTGGTCGAAAATCGACTGTGGACCATCGCCAGGTGCGTTTCGAAATCCGGGTCGCGGAGATCGGGGAAGTACGGCAACAGCTGCGCCGGCGTCAGCATCCCCTTGTAGATGATCACTTTGGTGCTGAGCGAGCAAATGTAGAACATCAGCGCCTGCTTGAGCGTCTTGCTGCCGCGCAACAGGTGGCTGGCACGCTTGCGAATCATGTACAGCTCACGCTCGAACGCTTCGCCCTTGAGTCCATCGGCGGCACCGACAAACAACTGTTCGATCACCGGTTCGGCGGCACGTGCGGTGGGACCGACATCAGCGAAATCGGTCGCCTGGTGCACGTCGCGCCAGCCGTAGAACACCTGACCGCGATCGGCGATCAGCTTTTCAATCGTTTGCTTGCACTCGGCCCGCTCGGCGTCGTCCTGGGGCAGGAAGACCAGCCCGGCACTGAATCGCCCCGGCTCGGGCAAGTCGACGCCCAAGTCTTCCTTGGCCACCTTGGCGAGAAACTTGTGCGGCAGCCCACACATCATGCCGCAGCCGTCACCGGTGTTCGGTTCGCAACCGCAGGCACC
>NZ_JBFHKV010000634.1:0-4979 GCF_041595215.1 Stieleria sp.
CCGACTCGGGCAGGTTGCTCTTTAACTCTACGAGCGATGGCATCCAATCAGCCATCGAGGCCCTCGCACCCGACTTCGTTGTCACGGTAACCGAGCAATCGACGTCACCGAAGAAGTGGGCGGTGACGTTTACGATCAAGTCTGGGAAAGTGGACCAAATTGGCAATGAAGTCGAGTTGAAGTCCGGTGCGATGAATCGGTCCATTGCTGTTCCGAACATTCCGAATGAACTAGACATTGTTGACAACGTTGATGAATGGCGGATCAATACAGTCTTTTCCTCCGCGTCAGTCGGTGCCGGAATTGACCTGCCAACCGAATTGCCAGGCGAAGGATCCATTTTCTTTGTACCCAATGATGTTGCGTTCACGATCAATCCACTCGACTTCAGCGATTCCCCTTATAAGGGGAGAAACTACGTTGTTAATATTGCTGATGGCAGCAATCTCTATTTCAACAAGTGGGAAAGTGAGAAAGTATGGCTCGGCACGCATACCGCCGGAGTACAGAAGGTCTACTTCTATTCGGAGGCGTTGACACAGGCGCAGCGAGATGCTCAATCGACCGAGCCGGTGGTAGCGGGTGGCGCTCTTTTGAAGCTTCAACTTACAGGTTTAACGGCAGCGATCGACCGCAGTCAATTCGGCTGGACAAAAGAGAATCCCAATCAAATCCCAGCTGTCGGCGGCGAGGCATCAGGCGATAGTCTGGATGACCCTTCGGTACCTGCGGCCGCCCCGCCTGTTTCCGATCAAGTCACGTTGCTCGATGGGTTGTCGCAGTTTGCGACCTGGACCGAGAATCTTGGCACTGCGATCGGCGCTGAGATCGAGGATGTGATCCCGCTGCCGTTTATTTCGACGGGCCTGCAAAGTCTGTGGGCGTCAACCGGGATCGGAACGACCGTCAGCAACACGATTCGTCAACACGTCGAGAACGTGTTTGCTTCCCCGAATGACATTTCCTACGTTGATTTCTTGTCGGTCGATTCCGCCTTGCAAGACGTCCTCCATGTCAACCTCGCACCGTCGAATATGTTGACGGAGTTCGAAGCCAACGTCGAACTGACGAGCACTGGAATTTGCTTCGGCGGTACGGCCCCGAGTTGTACCGACATCAATCTGGACTTCCTGAAAGATCTCGGCCTTGATCTTACGAGCTTCGTGTCGCTGGACA
The DNA here is from genome assembly GCF_041595215.1 of Stieleria sp. Classification (NCBI taxonomy): domain Bacteria; kingdom Pseudomonadati; phylum Planctomycetota; class Planctomycetia; order Pirellulales; family Pirellulaceae; genus Stieleria; species Stieleria sp. The sequence continues at coordinate 1,177 of NZ_JBFHKV010000634.1, forward strand.
TGCCGACGCAGCTGGATCTGGAAGCCGCGATCGATCTGCGATTCGGATTCGGAATCGATCCGCTCAGTGATGAGTTTTATGTCGAAGACCCGACGCTGGTCGCCCGTCTGACCGTTGACCATGACGAACCGCTGAATGTGTCGATGATGGTCGGTCCGAAGGCTCCACCACCCAACGACGACCAAGTCGTCGGAGGAATTGGCGTCGGCATTGATGACGGCACGATCTTCTTTCAAGCCGGCATGGTGCTCCCGACCGAAGGCAGATTCGGCGTCGCCGATCTGGCCGGTGGTCTCTCGATCGGGTCGCCTCGCTTCGATCCCCAAAGCAGCTACAAGATCGACCTTCCCTTCAAATTACAAGGCGCCTTGGCCGGTCTGATCGATGAAGTTGGCAATATCAACGGATCGCTGAATTACGCCGAACCGGGGCAGCTTCGCAATCCGGCACTGGCCGTCGAAAATCTGTCCGCGGTTCAATTCTTTCAGATGATCCCGGACACCCTAAACTTTGAGGGACCGAATTTTGACGCGCTCGAAAATCTGACGAAAATTTCGCTCGACCAAGCGCTTGTGGGCATCGAAGACATTCTCCGCGGCGCCATAGCGAGTGACGGGATCGCATATCAACCGCTACCCTTCATCAATCAGAGCGCCGTTGATCTTCTCGGCGAAGGTGCGGTCAACGTGGTCGACGCCATTGCCAACGGCATTCAGACCGTTCGCGGCGAACTATCCGATATCAACCGCTTTGAAATTGACCTGAACCAGGCCATCAACAGCACACTCAAGCTGGGTTTGAACATCGGCGGGGAAGAAGTTGACGTGGCGTATGACAACATCGTCGCACTGTCGACGAGCTTGACCGCGCAGTCCACCGACGATGATTTGGCGATCGCCCTGGCGGTCAAGAATCACCGTACCGGCTTTGACAGTCTGATTCTCGATCGCGAGGTGGTCGCGGCTAGTGATCGACTTGCCACCGAAGGATTGACGGGGGATTCGACCGACGAACAGATCGCGACCGTGCTTGCCGATCCGACGTTGCTGCCGTCCACGATTACGCTTCGTGATCTCGTCGCCTCCGACCCCGTCTTTTCCGACGCCTGGAATGCGCTCGGCCAGTTCGGGTTTGACGGGTCGACGACCGACGCCGTAATCGACAGCCTATTCGACGCCACGGAAATCATTGATCTCGCGATCGAAAACCGCGACGTCTTGCTGGACGTCGCGGCAACCGACGAAGAAAAACAATTCGCGCGGATCCTGTTTGCTCGAATCGGTGTCGCTCCCGACGCGACCGATACGGAGATCAATGACACCTTCGCCCGCGCGGCCGAGGTCGCGCAGGTCAAAGCCGACCGTGACATCGTTTCAGGCTCTTCTCTGGTCCTCCAAGACGCGGCCGCCCAGTTGCGCAGCCTCGGGCTCAACGGTGATTCGACCGACCTGGGTGTCGCCACCGCATTGGTTGGTGTCGAAGTGGTGGAACTTTGGAAAGCCGACCGTGATTTCGTGGCGAGCTTCGTAAGTGGCTACGCTGAGGCGAATCCGGGCACGACGCTGACGACGGCGGAGACCATTGCGTTGTCGCGCACCCATCTGCAGGCCAGGATGCCGTACCCGGCGACGACGATGCTATCCGGAGATTCTACCGATGCGGAAGTGGCTCGATCGCTGGTCGATCCGGCCATCTTTGATGCTCGCATCGCCGATCGCGATATCCTGGCTCGGTACGACGCCAACAAGAGCATCGATCTGGAATACGGCGAATCGGTGCTGGACTTTGATTTCAGCATGGCCAAGGCGTTTGGCGGGAACTATGACTTGGCATTCGATTTGGAAGATCTGCCGGGACTCGGAGATGTGCTGACCGGTGACGAAGGCATCGGTCTGGATCTGGATACCGACGGCCGCGTGTTCGTCGATGCCGATATCAACTTTGATTTGAACTTCACGTTCGATTTGAGTGAAATCGGCAACCCGAGCTTCGTGATCTACGACGATAGCCAGATCACCTTCAACAAGTTTGTCGTCGAGACCCTGGCACCGATCGATGTGACCGGATCGATCACGCTCAACGGCGATCCCGTGCTGAGCTTGGCGATCATCGATGCGACGGTCAACGCCGATTTGGTCGGCCAGATCTCGCTGACTGAAGACAGCGAAGATCATTTTCATAAAGTCAGTGACTTGGCGGGCGATTCGAGTCTCTGGAATGTCGATCTGGTCGGCAGCGTCAACGCCGACCTGCCGTTCTACTTCCCAACCGCATCCTTTCCGCTAGGCGGCAGCGCATCAGACCTCGATTCCGACGGCATCCCCGACAATGTACTGCACGTCGACGGCACCTTCACCGGGCCGAACGATTACGACCTGAACTTCACCACGCCGCGGCTGAACTTTGCCAAACTGTTCGACATCTTCGCACTGCTGAACGATCCCCGCGCGATCATCGACGGGCTGGACGCGTTCTTTGATGCCACCGAAACGGGAATTCGCGAGTACTTGCAGCCGCTGGAATTGCCGCTGATCGGTGACGCGCTCCAGGACGCGCCAGCCTTCTTAACTGACCTGAAGACGGATCTGCTCGGCGACGCCAGCGCGGTCAGCTTTACAGTCGGCGGTGTCGACGTCGGTGAGGACACGATCACGGTCAGCGGCGGCACGCTCGCCGATGGCGACATCGTCGTTTACATGCACGAGGGTGATGCCGGCACGGAAATTCTGGGCCTGGTTCACAACACGCCCTACTTCGTCACCGTTATCTCTGCCGACACGATCAAGCTGTCACTGGACGATCCAACGCTGCCACGGCCGCCCGAATCGCCGCTGGAGTTCATCGACCTGACCAGCCAGGGAACAGGCACCCACACACTGGACCAACCCTCGGGGATCCTGGGGCGACTGTATGACGGCGTGGCGCGCAACCAATCAACCGTCGACCTGCTGCGTGAAGAAATCTTTAACGCGTTCTGTAACGGGACCGGTGAATGTCTGCTCAAAACTCCCGTCTACGACGCCGGCGGGGATTTCATCGGCGTCACGCCGGTGACCGGTGCGGACGACATTCAATTGGTCTTCGATGACGATTTCATTCAGTTCAACCTGCTGCTGGGCGGCGACATTTTTAACGAAGCGGTCGACCTGGATTTCGAGGGCGCGATTCCCGGTCTCGGTTTGGGATTTGAGTCGGACGCCAAGATCCGCGCCAAGCTGGATTATCTGCTGTCGTTCGGATTCGGATTCAGCAAGTCCGATGGGATGTACCTCGATACCAGCGGCGTGACGCCGACGGGCGAAGAGTTTTCACTGGGATTGGAAGTGACGTTGACCGATGATGTAACCAACCCGGCGTCGGTCGCCGCGACGCTGGGGTTCATCAAACTGCAACTGACCGACGTCGTGCCGAAAATCATGGTTGACGGCGTGCTGGTCGACAATCCCGACGACGACGGAAAAAAAACGGGGCTGTTCGGATCCTTCGACATCGACCTGATCGACAAGGGCAACGACGGTCGGATGACGCTGATCGGACCCGGAGGTTTCGAAGGGATGGACGTCGAAGTCCGATTGACGGCCGAAGCGGATTTGGACGTCTACGCGTCGCTGGAGCTGGGGGCCGGTGCCCAATTCCCGGACCTTTCGACCACGATTCACTACGACCAAACCTTTGCCCAGGCCAAGTTGAGTACCGCAAGTGGTGCGACAGCAACGTTCGGCGGGTCGCCGCGGTTTGTGTTGGAGAATGTGTCGCTGGACTTGGGCACGTTCATCAGTGACTTTGCCGGGCCGGTGTTGGAC
>NZ_JBFHKV010000635.1:0-4977 GCF_041595215.1 Stieleria sp.
GCAACGACGTGCGCGATCCGCGCGACGGCTTCCGAGGCCGCCATGCCGCTCGATTCATCCAAGACCAAGACGACCGGCGCGACCACGTTCTTTTCGAACAACAGCTGCTCGATGCTGGTCCATTGTTGAATGCGCGGATCGTAGTCCAACAACACGCAAGCGACGTCGCTATCGGCGGCGGCCTGATTGATCAGTGAGGTGATCGAAGAGGAGGTTTGGAAACGACAGTTCTCTGCTTGAGCCGCCTGTCCGACCTTCGAGAGCCAGCCGGCGTCCTTGCTGGCCGCGTAGACGGCCGGGCGGGGAGCGGGGGGCAGACCCATCGGGGTTTCGTGTTGGTTCATCATCAATTCGCCTTCGTGCGTTGGCGTCGGTGGTGGCGGCGGAAAACATTCACAACCGCGTAAGGAATTTGCTCATCACCTGTTGCATCGGCTGGTATGAGCGTTCGCCCTCACCCACCGCGAGGGCGTGTCATACGCGGGTGTTATTTGGCACACGCGCACATCACGCAGTGTCAAACACGCATGCGTGATCCACGCATGTGGGTCGCCGCAAACAGCGCAAAATTCACCTGGCGACGGAGCGACGGAGCGACGGAGCGACGGGTTGCGAGTTTCAAGTTTCAAGTTTCAAGTTGTGAGTACTGAGTACTGAGTACTGAGTACTGAGTACTGGGTACTGGGTACTTCTTTCTCCGCATTTCTGCCGTCCCCTCACCTGGAACCGACGGCGCGAACGCGCCACACTGTGTGGCGTGGTTTTCATTTCCAACGCGTTGCGGGTGACCGATGGCTACGTTTCGAACGGTGGTAGTGGGGACCGGCTTCATCGGGCCGGTTCATGTGGAAGCGTTGCGCCGCGCCGGGGTGCAGGTTGCCGGCATCGTGGGGTCGACGCCGGCAAAATCACGGGCGGCTTGCGAGCGTCTGGGGTTGCCGACGGATTTGGGCACGTTTGAAGAGGCGTTGGCTGATCCGTCGATCGATTGCATCCATCTGGCGACGCCCAATCGGTTGCACTTCGATCAAGCCAAAGCGGTGTTGCGGGCGGGCAAGCATGTCGTCTGTGAAAAGCCACTGGCGATGAACTCGACCGAGTCTGGCGAACTGGTGCGCCTGGCCGAAGCGAGCGGGCGGGCTGCGGCGGTGGCGTACAACATTCGGTTCTATCCGCTGTGTCACGAAGCGGCCGCGCGGGTCCGCAACGACACGTTGGGAAACCTGTTGCACGTCACCGGTTCCTACGTCCAGGACTGGCTGCTCAAGGAAACCGATTTCAACTGGCGCGTGCTGGCTGCCGACGGCGGGGAATTGAGAGCCGTCGCCGACATCGGCACGCACTGGCTGGACTTGATCCAGTTCATCACCGGCCGGCACATCACATCCGTCTGCGCCGATCTTCGAACGGTCCACCCGACGCGGCAGCGGCCGACCGGATCAGTGGAAACCTATTCCGGTGGCGCGAACAGCGACGATGGACCAACTGCGGCGGCAAGCGAACCGGTGGAGATCACGACGGAAGATTGCGGCGCGATTCTGTTGCGGTTCGCCGGCGGGGCAAACGGGTGCCTGTGGGTCTCGCAAACGACGGCCGGCAAAAAGAATTGCCTCCGCTACGAACTGGCCGGGGCTAAACAGTCCTTGGTCTGGAACAGCGAGTCGCCTAATCGGTTGGAGATCGGAAGCCGAGATCAGCCCAATGAATGCATGGTTCGCGACCCCGCACTGATGGATGCTTCGGCCGCGGCGATCTCAAGTTATCCCGGCGGTCACAACGAAGGATTTCCCGATACCTTCAAGCAATTGTTTCGTTGCTTCTACGGTTCGATCGCCAACGGCGAGGTGTCCGGGCCGGCGCCGTACCCGACATTCCAGGAGGGGCACCGCGAAATCCTGCTCTGCGAAGCGATTCTGAAGAGCCATCGCGAGCAGCGATGGGTCGATGTCGCGGGCGAAGATGGAGCAGGATAGGTGGTCGTGAGAGAGGTGTTGGAGCCTGTCGGCTCGGTGTCGACAGGCTGGAAGCCTCGCTCACTTTGGTTTCGCTCGTTGCTACGCCGAGACGACGTTGATGCGACGACCTTTCTGGTCGAATTCGACCTTTCCGTCGACCAGAGCGAACAGGGTGTAATCGTTACCCTGGCCGACTCCGCGACCGGCACGCCAGCGGGTGCCACACTGACGGATCAGGATGTTGCCTGCGTTGACTGCTTCGCCGCCGAATTTTTTGACGCCACGACGTTGCGCGTTGGAATCACGGCCGTTGCGGCTGGATCCCTGACCTTTCTTATGTGCCATCTGATTGACCTGAATCGTTGAGTTTTTTAGGGGTCCAGGAGAATATCGACAGTTCCCCGCGACTTCAACCCGTTTCCGGGGGCAGAATGGCGCAGATTTCGCCGACGGAGCGTCCACGGCACCCCGCCCGAGGGGAGGTTTGTCTCACGTGCGGATCTGGCCATCGCCCTTGACGATGTACTTGTAAGTCGTCAACTCGCGCAATCCGCACGGTCCACGGGCGTGGAATTTGTCGGTAGAGATTCCGATCTCCGCCCCCAACCCGAACACGCCGCCGTCGTTAAACCGCGTGCTCGCGTTGACCATCACGGCGGAACTGTCCACGCCTGCGGTGAACGCCTCGGCCGCCGCCAGGTCGCGGGTCACGATGGCATCGGTGTGATGGGAGCCGTACCGATTGATGTGCCCGATCGCCTGGTCGATGGATTTGACGACGGCAACACTGATGATCGGCCCCAGGTACTCCGTCCCCCAGTCGGCTTCGGTGGCGGGCACGCTGTCGGGGATCAACGCCGCGGCCGCCTGATCGGCGCGAATTTCCACCGATTCGGCTTGCAGACGTTTCGCAATGACCGGCAACGCCGAGGGCGCAATCGACTCGTGGATCAGCAGCGACTCGCAGGCGTTGCAGACACCCATCCGTTGGCATTTGGCGTTGTGAACGATGTTGCTAGCCATGTCGATGTCGGCGGACTGGTCGACGTAAACGTGGCAGTTTCCGTCGAAATGCTTGATCACGGGCATCGTGGCCTCGGCGGTCACGCGGCGGATCAGCCCCTCGCCACCGCGGGGAATGGCCACATCGATCGAATCATGAAGGGACAGGAATTCGCCGACCGCGGCCCGATCGGTCGTCGAAACCAATTGGACAGCCGCCGCGGGCAAGCCGCAGGTTTCCGCCGTGGCGGTCAGCAGGTCGACGATCGCGCGGCTGCTGTGGATCGCTTCTTTGCCGCCACGCAGGATCACCGCATTGCCGCTCTTGACGCAGATCGCCGCGGCGTCGGCGGTGACGTTGGGCCGGCTTTCGTAGATGAAGAACACCACGCCCAGCGGAACGCGTTTTTTCAGGATCTGCAGCCCTCCGGGGCGGGTGAACCCGTCCAAAACCTCGCCCACCGGATCGGCCAACATGCTGATTTCGCGGAGCGCCGTCGCAATCGCACCGATGCGGTCCGGATTCAGCCTCAACCGATCCACGGCCGCATCGGTCAATCCGTATCCCGGCGCGGCGGCCAGATCCAATTCGTTGGCGGCAATGATCTGGTCGGCCGAATCGACCAAGGCGTCGGCCGATTCGTTCAACCAGCGGTTCTTGATCTCCGCATCCAGGGTGGCCAGTTCCGCGGAGGCTTGTTTGGCGCGTTGCGCAGTGTCGCGGCAGTAAGCGGCGAGGTCGAGAGTTGGCGCGGCCGTGTTCATGGACGTGAAAATGTGATGAAAGTAAGGAATGGATCACGCAGGGGTGCTCGGGACACTATCACCATAGCCAAACTGTGCCGAGAAGGAACCTCCATTGGCCGGCACGTCGATTCGTCGCAGGTCGCCACCGCTGTCACTTGGAGTCTTGCTCGTTGACGACTGGCGGCGACACCGATACCGTTTGACCGTGCGGGAGGGGCGGCCCCCTGCCGTGCAATCGACGTCCGCCTTTTTCCAACCCGCAACGATTCGGCCGGTATGAAATTCCTATTCCTTGGAGACATCGTAGGAAAACCCGGCATGAATGCGGTGCTGCAATATACCCAGCGGATCCGCGAAGAGTTGGACCTGGATTACGTGATCGCCAACGCCGAAAATGCTTCGGACGGTTCGGGATTGATGCCGAAACAATTTGAGCGGTTGATCGACAGCGGCATCGACGGGGTCACTCTCGGCGATCATATCTTCCGCCGCAAAGAGATCGTCACCACACTGGAAAAAAGTGATCGCATCGTCAAACCGGCCAATTACCCCGACGAAGCCTCCGGCCGCCGCTGGACACTGATCAAACGAAGCGGACGCCGACCCCTGGCGATCGTCTCCATCATGGGACGCGTTTTCATGCGGCCGGTGGACTGTCCCTTCAAAGCACTCGATGAAGTGCTCGCCGAGATCGAACCGCATACCGATCAAATCTTGGTCGACGTGCACGCCGAAGCCACCAGCGACAAACAGTGCCTCGGCAGATACCTGGACGGAAAAGTCACCGCCGTGCTTGGCACGCACACCCACGTCCCCACCGCGGACACCTGCATCCTGCCCGGCCGAACCGCGTTTCAATGTGATGTCGGGATGTGCGGTCCCTACGAAAGTATCATCGGAAGAGACATCGAACGGGTCACTCACACGACTCGCACCGCAGAACCCTGTCACTTTCACGTCGCGACCGGTGATGTCCGCCTGTGTGGTGCGATCGTCGAATCGGACGCCGAAGGCCGCGCGGTGAAGATCGAACGATTCGAACAGCGCGTGATCGTCAATTAGAAGACGAGCGCGGAAAAGGGGGCAGACGCGGAAAACCAAATGGCCCCAAGGGTGCTTCGCAACTTTGGCACCTGACCGCGTTTCTGCGGCACGTTCGTTTTCGGGTAGGCGGTCGCCAATATGCCGACTACGGAGGACTCGTCGCCTCGTCCACTACTTGGAGACAGGGGACTCGTCGCCTCGTCCACTACCTGGAAATTGAGCTGCGATA
>NZ_JBFHKV010000636.1:0-4977 GCF_041595215.1 Stieleria sp.
ACAGATAGGCTGATTTCGATCGCGGTTGAATGTCGATCTCCAGCGTCGGATGGCGCGGTCGGCCAGGATGCAGAGGACTCGTCGCCTCGTCCACTACCGCCTACCCGAAACGCACGTTGACAAGGAGCACTAGCTTCATTCGTCGCCTGACTCTGGGCCTTCGACGCTGCTTTCTTCGTCAGTTTTTTCCTGTGGTAGCGACTCTTGCGGCCGAGCTTGCGGTTGCAATGAACTCGGGCGCCGTCCCAAGTTTGACGGAGCCCCGCCGCTGCGGCTTCGCGGATAGTGGGACGAAAACCAGTCCTGGTACTGCTCCTTTTTGATCGGAGGCTCTGCGCTGTCGTCGCGCGGGGAAAGGCGAGGCAATTCGCTTTCTGAAATCATCCCATCTTGATCGGCGTCCGCCCTATCAAACATTGCCGTGGCGATTCGGCGAAGGACCTCCTCCGGCGGCGTCCGTGAGGAAGCTCCGCGACTCGACCGATCAGCGAAACGACTGTTGGCAGAGAAATTGCGTGCGGGTTGCCGGGGGTTGGTCCTGAATTTTGTAATTTGGCCCATTTCCGAAGACTCCAGGATATCGGCGGATACGATCAGCTGAACCGCAGGGCTCCGATCGTCGGATTCTCGCGACATGATTCTGCCGATCATCTGCGCAGTGCCGTTCTTGATTCGCAGTGTGGTTTGATGAGTCAGCTGCGACGTGCCTTGAGGTCGCTCGGATTGATCGTCATCGCCACTGGGCGCCACATACGACTTTGAGAAGTCCAGTTCAATGAGCACCTGGTTGTCCACGACCTCGGTCGTCAGCTTGATCAACGTTCCAATACTGACGTCCTGGTAGACATTCGATTCACGGCCGCTGCCGGTTCGCACGGTACCCGTTCGCATGGTGCCGGTTCGAATCGCCACCGTTTCGCCTACCTGAAGCATGGTCTGCTGCCCTTCCAAGACCGTCAGCTCAGCGTGATTGGCGATCGTCGCCTTGCCCTGAGCGGTGAGGTCACTGACCGCATCCATCACCTCTTCGATTGGTCCTGACAACCGGAGACGATCGTCATGATCAAGTTTGCCGTTGGACTCGACTAACAGCACCTGAACTCGAACAGAGTGCGTTTCCGATTTCTCCCCATCCTCCGCTTGCATCTTTAGCGGCATCATCAGGCAGAAAAACACACAACAAGTAGCGGGAATGCGTACGTTCATCTCAACTCCTCGATTGCCGGTTTGCACAGTCGTCTCCAACCACTATAGACATCTTGGAGACGTCGCAGTCGCAACAACGATAAACCGAAGCAGGTTTGCGGCGTCGTTGCGGCTTTCTCCGATTTTCGTGGAGTCGAAAACGCGTGTCATTGGCGAACGCAATTCACGAGAAAACAAGATCACTCTGCGTTGCGGCGACTCGGCGTAGCCTCATCCGGCGGACGCATCGAGCAGCGGAGGCAGATCCATCAACCGGTCGATAATGTGTGTCGGTTTCGCCTGGGCGAGCAACTCGCGTGACTGAGCGCCGGTGGTGATCCCGATGCACATCGCACAGCCGGCGTCTTGGCCTTCATGAATGTCGATTTGAGAGTCACCGACTTTCGCCACGTTCTCGGCAGACTGAATCGACAGATCCTTCATCGCCTTGATGATCATGTCGCCGTGAGGCCGACCGCGGCTGACATCCGATGCCGTGACCAGACCGTCGAAATCCTCGCCGACACTCCAGCCGATCTTGCGGATCAAGTTGCTCGCGGTGTCACGGTCATAACCGGTGTTCAACACGACGCGGACCCCACGTTGACGAAGCTGTCGAAACAACTCACTCGCGCCCGGCTGCTCCTTCACATCCAACTCGTCATAGGCGCTCCGCAAACGCACTTTGAAATCGGCAAAGATCGCGGCGATCTCTTCTTCGTCGTGGGCGTTGCCGTCGAGTGCCAGGACATCGCGAATGGCTTGTGACTTTTCTTTCCCGGCCCCCGTCGCTTGCACCTGAGCTTGCGTGAACTGATATCCGGCAGCATTGATCGCGGCACGAACGGTCTTGTAGACCACGTTGTCCTCGTCCACCGTTGTTCCTGCCATGTCAAAGACGACTAATTCAATCACCGTAAATTTCCTGAAGGTGTTGCTTGGCGAATCCAGCGCTTCCGGTCATGCCTTTGCCGCCGATCGCGGTTGCGACATGGATGTCTCGATCCAATGTGTGTTGAAAAATACCCTTGGGGTGTTTTGATTGGCAATACAGCCCCGACCAAGTCCGTTCGATCTCCCAGTTCGGCAGATCCATGATCTGTCGCCCTTCGGAAACGAAGAACCGATTGATCGGCATCTGAATCTCGTCACTCAGCTCATCCGATCGAGCCGCCGGGGCATACTCGTGTGAATCGCCTAAGATGATGTGTCCGTCGAGCTCTTGTTTGAACAGGATGTGGACGCCCCATTTTCTCCAAAAGCTTTCCGAATCTTCACGTTGTTTGATGGAACGATACGACGGACAGGCGGCAAAACTTTCATAGCGTCGAATCGACTGCCCGGTCAAAACGTTGCCCGGCAACGCCCCGACCGATTGTGCCGCGAGCATCACCATCTGCAATTTGACCGCTTCGATGTCGCTGGTTTGAAACAATTCGGGAAACAGCAATCGAAATTCCACGCCCGAACAGACGATCGCTTTTTCGGCGTGCAGCATGCGACCATCGGTGCAGTGGGCCGTGACCGTCGAGGCGGACTGCCGATCCAAACGCTGCACGCAGGTTCCCAAGGCAATCGTCAAGCCGAACGTTTCTCGCAAGTAGTCGTGCAAGCGAAGAATCATCTTGCGTGGGTCAACGGAAATCTCCTCGGGAAAAAACAGCCCCGCCAAACAATATCCGTCGTTCAACAACGGGTATCGCCGCTTGCATTGATCTTTGGTCCACAACTCGGATCGATAGCCTTCCTGACGATTGATCGCGTGCAGTTCCTCGATCAACGCGACCTCCTCGGCATCCGAAGCCAGGTAGACGCTTCCTTCTTGCCGAACCGACAGATCGAATTCCGCTTGGATCGACTTGTAGATCTCCAAGCTCTCTCGGCCCAACCGTTGCCAGGTCGCGTCCATACCGGACGGAACGACTTGTCCAAAGTTGCGAACGGTCGCCCCTTGAGGCTGCAGGTTCTTGTCGACCAACACCACTCGCATGCCACGAAGCAGTGCTTGATAGGCATGAAACGTCCCGAGAACGCCTGCCCCGACCACAATCAGATCAAATTTGTCTTCAATCTCCACGCCGAGTCTCTTGCTGTGCCTTGGTTCAACGAAAAACGCAATCTTCGGTGAGTAGAACAGGATGGCGGCCCGTTGCCGACTGTTCGGGTGTCCTGCCAGAAAGGTTTTTCGCATTGCAGACAGAGATTGCGAACAGATTGATAGAAAGTGGGCGGTATCGACAGGCACCGCCGGCCATCAGGGGGGACATGAAACACGCCTCTGGTTCGTCACGAGGTGGGAATCGCCCGGGATCGGGTTAGACTATGCGGTCGTCTTATCTCACCCGGGTACCCCATGCTCACAGTCTCATGTCCCAGCTGCGGCGACCCCGCTCGTCTGCCGGCCACATGCCTCCCTCACGACTGTTCGGTTCAGTGTCCGTCGTGCGGCGCGACCCTGCCGGCGGAGCGATGGCTGGAACAGCTGCCGCCGATGGCGATTGTGCTTTCGCCCAAGGGCAGTGAACCCGAGGGCAATGAACCCGAGGGCAATGAACCCGAGGGCAGTGAACCCGAGGGCAGTGAACCCGAGGGCAGTGAACCCGAGGGCAGTGACCCCGACGGCAATGAAATCGACTTGGATGCGGAAATCGATCTCGACGAGGTCGCGTGCCCTTCCGGCGTCTCGATGATCGGCATCGATGACGATGAATTCCCGACTGACCGGCCCCAACCGCGGCCGTCGATCGATCAGATCGAACACGCTTGGGAATCGCCCGATGCCTGGGAGCCCCAAGATCCGATCTCCGATGCGGACGTCTTTGGCGACCACGACGACGACGAATTCAATGTCATTGATGATCAGCCCCCGACGCAGACGGTTCCGCTGGCCAACGACGATCAATCGTTCTTCGAGCGACACCATTGGGGACGTCGGCAGCGCAACTCGATCCGGCTGCTGAAGATCGCTTCGCCGACCCTGATCGCTGTCCCGATCATCGCGGTGATTCTGTACGCGTCAGGCGCCAACGCCTTGTTTGATCTCTTGGGACAATCAACCGACCCGGTCGCGGCCCGAGAACAATCCGAGACCGATCAAAACCGAGACCGCGCTGCCAAACCCGCTCCGGCGTCCCCCAAGACGCAGCAGTCGGCCGGCGGCGGACGCGTCGCCCCAAACGCGATGGGCTCCTCGAATGACGATGCAACCGGTGAGGATTCATCCGGCGAGGATTCAACCAGTGCCGTGGATCCGGTCACCGTCGTCGCTGACGATGACGCGGCGGCAGACACAAACTCAGACCAAAGCGACGATCCCATCACGCCGGCGGAAGCCGATGCCGAACTGGTTTCATCCGATGGACCGTCGGCGGAAACGCCCACCCCTGATCTCACCACCACCAATCGCACCGACGTCGAAGTCATGGACGTCGACGAGGTGATCCAAAGCATCAAACGAACCGGGGAAGCGATCGCGGAGGAACAGTCAACGACCGCGGAGGAGCCGTCCGCGTTGACGATTGCGATGCGGGCCAAACAGCAGTGGAAAGTGCGTCATCCACAACCGCAACGGCAGCCGGATGCGGCCGAGCAGGAAAGAGCGTTGCTCAACGGTGCCACGCTTACCTTTCCCAGTGAACCTCCCTCGGCCGATTCGGTGTTGCAAACCAGCGCCCAGTCAGACATCGCTCCTGAACCGACTGCTCCTGAACCGACTGCTCCCAAACCGACTGCTCCCAAACCGACTGCTCCTGAACCAACTGCTCCTGAACCGACCCAGACGGCGGAATCGAA
>NZ_JBFHKV010000637.1:0-4977 GCF_041595215.1 Stieleria sp.
CTCGCAAGTCGATCTGTTGTTGGGACCGGTCACACCGACGCCGGCGTTTCCGCTGGGCGACAAGATTGACGATCCGATCCAGATGTATCTGTGCGATCTGTTCACCGTCGGCGCGAACCTGGCCGGCGTCCCCGCGATCTCGTTGCCGGGCGGATTCGATCCTGCGGGATTGCCGATCGGGATTCAACTGCAGGCCCCGACGTTGGAAGAGAGTCGCTTGCTATTCGCGGCATCTGCTTTTCAATCGGCGACCGATTATCACACCCAACGACCGAATCAATAAACGATGTCACAGCTACCGACCACGACGATCATCGGACTGGAAGTCCACGTCCAACTGAAGACGGCGACCAAGTTGTTTTGCGGTTGCAGTACCAAATTCGGCAGCCCCCCCAACACGCAAGTCTGCCCGGTTTGTTTAGGCTTGCCCGGCGCGTTGCCGGTGATCAACGAGCACGCGATCGAGCTGGCGATCCGAGCCGGGTTGGCGATCAATTGTGATATTCCGCCGCTGACCAAATGGGATCGCAAACAGTACTTCTATCCTGATTTGCCGAAGGGGTACCAGATCAGCCAGTTCGATCTTCCGATCTGTGCCGACGGGTGTTTGGAGATCGCTGATCCGGCCGATGATGATGCCACGCGAAAGATCGGGATCACCCGCGCCCACCTGGAAGAAGACGCCGGCAAGAGCATGCACGACGAGGCGGCCGGCCGCGCCGACAGTCGCATCGATCTGAACCGTTGCGGAACTCCGCTGTTGGAGATCGTCAGTGAGCCGGATTTGCGAACGGCTGAAGAGGCGTTGGCGTATCTGACCAAACTGAAAGAGATCATGACGCACTTGGGCGTTTCGGATTGCGAAATGCAAGAGGGCAGTCTGCGGGTGGATGCCAACGTCAACTTGCACATCGACAAACATGGCGAGCGGATTGCCACGCCGATCGTCGAAGTCAAAAACATGAACAGCTTTCGCAACGTCGTTGCGGCGCTGCACTTTGAAGTCGACCGACAGTATGCCGAGTGGGAGGAAACGGGGAATACGATCGAGACCCACGGCAAACGCACCTTCGGCTGGAATGACGTCAAAGGCGTGACGTATCCGCAACGTGAGAAAGAAGAATCCGCCGACTACCGCTATTTTCCTTGTCCCGACTTGTTGCCGATCCGAATCCCCAGCGAACGCGTCGAAGAGATCCGCGCGTCACTCGGGGAGACTCCGGAAGAGACCCGCGAGCGATTGCAGTCGCAGTACGGCATCAAGGCCTACGACGCCGACGTGATCGTTTCTCAAGGCCGCGGCATGGTCGAGTATTATGACGCCGTCGCGATGGCCTGCGGTGACGGCAAACGCGCCAGCAGTTGGATCCAGCAGGACGTGATGCGAACGTTGAAAGAGCAGGGCGGGGACATCGAGTCCTTCGGCGTGACGGCCGAACAACTCGCCCAACTGCTCTCCAAAGTCAGCAGCGGAGAACTGACCAACGACCGCGCACGCGACGTGTTCAAACACCTCAGCGAAAACGGCGGCGGCATCGACGAGGCGATCAAGGCCTTGGGGATCGAGGCCGTTGACGATTCGGAAATGGAAACGTTGGTCAAAGAGCTGCTCGCGGCTAACCCCAAGGTCGTCGACGATGTCAAAAACGGCAATCAAAAAGCCGTCGGTTCCTTGATCGGTCAAGCCCGCAACAAGAACCCCAACGCCAATCCGCAAAAAATTCGAGAGATCGCATTGCGGTTGATCGAGAATGCGTGAGTCGTGGTGAAAGGCCCGTCGCGGTCCGTTGATGGATTGATGGGCAATTCCGGGAACTGTGCGACGGTTTAAAAGCCCACGGATAGCAGCGCGAACCCACGGATGCGAATCAGCCGGGGATCCGTGGGTTCGCGCTGCCATCGGTGGGCTATTTTTTCAGCTTTGCCATTTTGAGGTCGAGCAGTTTTTGCATCGTTGATCATCAAAGGTATTGGTCACTCTCCCCCTGGCATTGGTATCTGCACGAGTGGCTTTTTGGCCAACGGCCATGCACAACCTTCGCTGATGGAACAAACCGTGAAATCGGCAGTGGTTTACACTCGCGGGGATTCAGGCTTCCTCCGTCAGGAGTACGGTGCAGGGGAGCGGTTCGAATTGCCGATTGAAACTCTGACGCTTGAGCTTGACCGGGCGTATGAGGGTTTGGCGATTTAAACGATCAGGCAGGTTGCGTCATCCCTGCTCAGAAGCCTATCCCACGATTGAGAAACGATACAACCGATCGTCGCGTTGCTGCGGAGGATGCCATGGACACAGAAACTCGCCGGCCCCGTCGCGATCCGCTGTTCGTGCTGATCCTGCTGGGCGTCTGCGCGGTGACGGTTTGGTTGTTGCTGATGCCGTTTTATCCGGCGATCGCCCGCGTGACGATGAAGCGTTTTCATTTGTCGACCGAATCGTTTGCGTGTTGGGCCATCCAGGCGCCGGTTCCGGCGATGTACAACTTCGGCAATCAATACGAGATCCGCGATTTGCCGGAAGGTTTGATCACGCCGGTGCTCGACTCGAGTCGACCCCGCTACATCAACCACTTTCCCACTCGGGTGCTGACGTTCGCCAACGGACGCTACTCGTTGCTCAGTCCCGGCCAGGATCGCTGGGTGACGATCAGATCGTCTTATCGGGGGCAGACGTTGGAAACCAAGATCCACGCCAAGCCGATCGGCGAAGGCAGATTCGAGTGGATTCGCGAGTCGTCTGAGATTCTTTCGCCCGGGGGTGACCGGTGATGTTCGGCGGCAAGGCAACAGACGGCAGTGGAAAGGAAGTCGAAGTCGCGGCGCCGTACTCGGGACGGGTGTTGTGGGCGTACTTGATCGTTCAGATCAGCGTGTTCGCGGGACTGGCATGGAAGTACGAGTTCTTCTTACTGGCCGATCAGGTTTATCATCGGCTGCTGCTGTCCGATCCGTTCTTTCCGGCGTGGCTGCAATCGGCCGATGTGATCCGTTGGGCCTATCTCGGATCACTGACCGCGATCATCTTGGGCGTGGTCGGCATGTTGCCTTGGATTCGCATGTTGTGTGCGTCGGCACAGGTCGGTTGCTTGGTAATCATGTTGCTTCATCAGGGCAGTCACAACGACATGACGTTTGCGACCAGCTTGTGGGCTTCGATTTGGGTGTTCTGGTTTGCGACGCGGATGGAACGGGACGAGCCCGCGGATCTGCTGCGTCGCGGGGCATTTTTAGGCCGCGCGATCGCGTCGATGATTCTGCTCGGCGGCGCGGTCGGAAAGTGGACACCGGAGTACTGGTCGGGTGAAGTCTTTTACGACATTTATTTTCGCGAACGCGACTTCTGGGTGTTCAACTATTTGCGAGAGGCCTACGACGCCGAGACGCTGCGCGGCATCGCGACCTGGTACAGCCGCAAGGTGATTGTGGTGGAAACGTTGTTCGGGTTCGGATTGTGGTTACTGCCGCCGCGCTGGGCGGCCGCGGCGGGCGTGACGATCTTTTTTTCGATCGCGTTCTTTTCCAACAACCTGCTGTATTCGGTGCTCTTGGCCATGATCGGATTGTCGGCGGTGGGTTTTTTTGTACCGAAAACGATGAACGACTCATCGACGCGCGCCACCGGCTGACGCGGCGTGCCGGAATGCGACGGCCAGCGGGAAGCGACGAAGGAGACGGCGAAGACCCAGAAGAGTAAACGTCGATTTGACAGCCGACTCCGATCGCCATAGAGTGGCCATCAAATCCCCTACTTTTTCACGCGGTCGAATTGACAATGAATCAGGAATTGCCACCCGGACAGGAATCCGATGAGATTCAAGGCTTGGCCGAGGTCGTGGCAAAAAGTTTGGCCGAGGGTGAAGACCCGCAATCGATCTCGCAGAAGTTGGTCGACAGCGGATGGGATCCGGATGAAGCGGCCGGCTTCGTCGGTTCGATTGAGCATCACATGATGGAAGCGCAACACGCCGGTGGCGGATCGGAAGTGCAGGGATGGATGATCTGGGGCGGCGGGTTGATCGTGATCAACCTGCTCAGCTGGATGTTCAACTGGGGATTCTGGATCTACTAGTGCCCCCGCCGCCGCGTCTCGTTGACATCGCGATCGGCGTTTCGATCCTGAGCTGGGCCGGCGCGGCGACGTGGTCCAATCTGGGACAGCGCCCGATGGCAATCTTGATCGCGACGTCGCTGTTGCACTTGATGGTGGGCGTGCTTTTTCTGGTCCGGCGTGGTGCTGAAAAACAGGGTGATTGGGCAACCGGTTTGATGGCCGTCCCGGCGGTGCTTGTCGGCGGCTGGGTGTTTGGGTGGTCGCCCGACGATTGGAATGTCGCCGCGCAAATCCTGTTCGTGTCTGGCTGTGGTCTGGCGATCGTGAGTTTCGCCTTCCTCGGCCGCTGCTTCGCGATCTTACCGGCGATTCGCGGCACGGTCGTGCGCGGACCGTTCTCGATCATTCGGCATCCCGCCTATCTCGGCGAACTGGTGATGGTCGTCGCTTGTTTCGTCGCCGCCGAGTTGCACTGGCAGCAACTTGTGATCTTGTTGCCCATCGTCGCGTTGTTCGCGATCCGGATCCATGTCGAAGAACGGTTGTTGTTGAGCAGCGAAGCCTACCAGCGTTACTGTCGGCACGTCCGTTGGCGTCTCATCCCGCTGATTTGGTAGCCCGCAAAGGCGAGAGGATGATTCTTGATGAAATTTTTCCATTGCGTGTGACAGTTGAAGCACGAATCTGCCAACAATGGAACAGGACTGAGTGAAGCTCCCTGGGAATTGAAATCTACCGGTGACGTCATGTTGAAACATCAGTCACGGTCTCGAAACGCCGCGAGATCGGTTCGAATGCAACCGCTGGAGCCGCGTTTGCCGCTTGCCGGAGGTGCCGGAGGCGTTGAGTTCGGGGACTGGCACAATCAGAGCAATGCGTATGACGTCAATGGCGATGGGTACGTGCGTCCGATTGACGTGCTGCAG
>NZ_JBFHKV010000638.1:0-4973 GCF_041595215.1 Stieleria sp.
GAATCTGATGGTGGAATCCGAGGACTTTTGCAGTCCAGGAGTCTGTTGATGTGTCTTGAAGATAGCAGGTGTGGGTTGGATGTTTGGTGTAGGTCAGGCTGTGCCTGACGGCCTATTGGCATGCACAGCATGCCCTACGCCTATTGGCATGCACAGCATGCCCTACGCCATTGGCATGCATAGCATGCCCTGCGCCTATTGGCATGCACAGCATGCCCTACGCCTATTGGCATGCACAGCATGCCCGACGCCCATTGGCATGCACAGCATGCCCGACGCTGCTAAGCGTGGCGACTGTGGGCCAGGCAGAGCGGGGCCAGCACGAGTCGGCTGTAGGGCATCAACACCGCTGCGGCCGTCAGGCAGTGCCACAAGGCAACTCGATCACTGGGCATCCATTGCCAGACGACTGCCGCGGTCGCGAACGTGCAGACGAGATAGCCGACCAGCAGTCCGACGACCGTTCGACGCCTGGTCAAACCGGATCGGTAGAGCATCGTTGTCGCGGTGACGACGAGGATGCCTTTGATGATGGCCAACCAAGGCAGCAGCGTCGGCAACTGGGCGATGCATTGCCACGCCCACAGCGTCCAGGCTTCCCAATCAGGGAACCGCAGAAATTGATACAGAAACCAGCTGAAGGCAAAAAAGGCGACGGCAAACTTCGCCGCGATCGTCCAGTACACGAAACGCTTCGATTCGGTCGATTGCGCCGCGATATTCCAGGTCGTCTGACGCAGCACCAGCAAGACGCCGATGACCGCTGCGATCAGGGTGAGTCTCCAAACCGCATCGGGAGTGTCAAACTGCGGGGCGATCGCCCGCTGCCACGCTCGGATCAACGGTGCACTTGCACCGTTGAACGACCAGATCGTAAACACGATCGGAACACCCAACAGGGACGCAAACCAAATCGTCGTCGCGATCAGCTGCTGGGTCCAGACGAGGGTGGTCGTTGCGATCGGGGCGACGGCGAGTGTGTTCGGCAAAAAACGCTGCTGCAAACCAGAGTTCTTCCATTCGTTCATGAAGATGCCGGGGAACAGCAACGCCACCACCAGGAACACCAACGAGTCGGTCCCCGCGTAACTGAATAGGGAAAAAAAGAGCACGATGAGCAACCAACCGGCGACGATGATTTTCGCTCCCATGCCGGCGAACTTGCTCGCTTCGAACTTGACCAACGCGGCGATCGGCGAAACCCGCGCCGGCCGCAGGAACGATGCCTCCGATGTGGCATCGGCGCCCACTGCCGGCAATGGATCCGCGGTCGCCAGCCATCCGGCCGATTCACTGATTCGCCCCGCGACGTGGAAGCGGGCCAGTCGGACGGCGCGTAGGGCGAGTAGCGTCAGCGCCGTGTAGGCCGAGAGGCCGACGATCCACGCGGCCGCGATCGAAGTCGTGTCCGAGGGAAGATCGGAGCGTTTGTCGGCGAACGCGAACGAAACCGAGACGATCAACCACGCGTAGGCCGGTACAAACAGGATGCCGATCAGTGAGGCGCGCGTGTAGGACCAGCGAAACGGATGCCAGGTGATCACGCAAGCCAAGACGAACAGAGTGGCGATCCCGATCGCGGGCATGAACCAGCGTTCCAACGGGGTTCCGAAGAACCTCGCCGTCATCGCAATGGCACCACAAATGGCAAGGGTCCAGAGCGTCTTCAGCCCCAGCGGAACGGCGGCCAGTTTCCATGTTTTCACCGGCATCCGTAGCAACCACGGCAGATAGCCCGTCGCGCCGCCGCTGACGTCCGCTCGTTCGCTGAAGTCGAACAACGCGAACGTGATGCCGAGCAGGGGCAGCGAGAACATGACGACGATCATGGTCGCGGTGCGTTTGAGTGCCAGTTGGCCACCGACATCGCCGTCGCTGAACACGCCGACGCTAAACAGGGCGGCACTGATGTGAATCACCAACATGTAGGCGATGGCGAGGGTCAGTGCCGTCCTGGAACGTGTGATCAATAATCGGGTCAGTGCAACGATCTCAGACATGCTGCATGCCCTCCACTTGCTTCGATGCGGATGCCGGCGGTTTGCGCTGCACGCGAGCGGCGAACCAGCGGTGAACCGTGGCCGGTTGTTGATTCACAAGTTCCCACCGCGCGCCGTCTGATTCAATGGACGGAACCGTCGGGCGGGAAGACGCGTTTTCGACATCGATCAACACAGACCATTCGGATGTGTCACCGGCGCCGCCGAACGAGCCCGGGATCTCGGGCGGACGTGACGAAGCTGTTTCGGTGCGATAAAAACACTCGGTGTAACGCTCCGGCAGGGTCGCCGCGGGAATGGATTCCAGCAACACGCCGTCGTGCAACAGCGCGATGTGGTCACACACCCGATCGATCTCTTCAAGCAGATGGCTGGAAAACAACACCGTGCGGCCTTCGTCGGCCACGGTGCGGATGATCGCTTCCAAAATGTCGGCCCGTGCGATCGGATCCAAACCGCTGCTCGGTTCGTCCAAGATCAGCAATTCCGGTCGGTGCGCGATCGCCGCCAACAGCGCCACGCGGGCTCGTCCGCCCTTGGACAGCGACTTGAGTTTTGCGGTCGTCGACAAACCGAACATGTCGCACAGTTGCGTCGCATAGCTGTCCGACCAGGTCGGATAGACGGTGCGACAGAAACTGATCAGGTCCCGGATTCGCATCCACTTCGGCAGCGAGTCTTCTTCGGTCATGTAGCCGATGCGGGCGAGTAGTTTTTCCGGCCGGATTGTCGGATCCTGGCCGAGCACGTTGACCGTGCCGTGCAACGCTTTCATCGAGCCGATCAAGTGCTGGATCAACGTCGTCTTCCCTGCCCCGTTGAGACCGACGAGTCCGAAGACGGACCCGCGCGGGATCTGCAAGCTGACATCAAGCAGCGCGTCCGTTCCGCGAAAGGAACGCGAGAGTGACTGGACCCGCACGGCAAAATCGTCGGTGGAAGTCATGGCTTTATTCCTTTCGTTGAAGGGCTTGCTGACGTGATGCGATCAGTTCATCCAGCTCGGCCGGGTCCGCGCCCAGGTGCCCGGCAAGCACCACAAGCTTGTCGATCTCGGGCGTGAGAATCTGTCGGCGGCGGGTGCGGCTGAGGGTTCCCGACGTTTCCGCGACGAAGGTCCCGGTTGTGCGACGCTTTTCGACCAGCCCTTCGTGTTCCAGCTCGCGGTAGGCCCGGGCGATCGTGTTCGGGTTGACCTTCAGCGTTTCGGCAAGCCCACGGATCGTCGGCAGCTCGTCACCGGCCTTGAGCTGCGCCGACAGGATTCGAAAGCGAATCTGTTCAACGATCTGCTGGTAGATCGGCTGGCTGCCGGATTGGATTTGGATCAACATGCTTGCACCCTTGTATTAATGCAGTGATACAATATGGGGCTGGCGGTGTCAAGCGTCTTCGTTCTCCTCCGCTCACTCGGCTCCAAGGCTCCGCTTTGGAACGCGCTGGTGGTGTGGCTCTGCCACACGCGGATTGTTTGGAGGTAGGAAGATTTTGGAGGTAGGAAGATTTTGGAGGTAGGAAGATTTTGGAAGGCACCGTCCACGACGTGTCGCTAATTTTCTTACCTCCAAAATTTTCCTACCTCTCCACCGAGCCACCCTGCCCCATCGCAGGGGCTCAGGGGCACGATGGCGGCGCTGCGTGACGGGTTTCGGACGGTGGCGGTGAGATTTAGACTGGTGGCGGTATTCCGATCGGAATCCGCGGCTGAATCCTCCCCCACCAAAGCACCAGCGTCCCACGCATGTCCTCTGACGACCAAACGCCTGATCCACCCGCGTCCGGCCAGCCCGGCCAGCAGCCGCAGCCCAACCCTCCGCTGCGGGCGCGGGTGCCCGATCACGTCGCCGGGGGGACGTTCAGCACCGGCGCGATCGTGATGACCGGACCGAGCGAGTACATCGTCGACTTTTTGCAGACGATCGGACGACCACACAAGGTGGCCGCTCGGGTGGTGATTCCCCATCCGGTGATGCCGCAATTCATCGAGGCATTGACGACCAATCTAGAGCTTTATCGGGGACGGTTCGGCGATCCGCACACGCCACAACCGCAGCCGCCCAACCCGGACGCACGTCGACCGAGTCCACAAGAAATCTATGACGATTTGAAGATGCCCGACGAGGTGCTCAGTGGGACCTACGCCAACGGCGTGATGATCGGGCATGGTGCGACCGAGTTCGGACTGGATTTCTTGACGAGCTTCTTTCCGCAATCGGCGGTCAGTGCCCGCGTCTTTGTCGCCGCCGGCCAAGTGCCGCGTCTGTTGGAATCGCTCAAGGGGGCCGTTCGGCAATTGGAGCAACGCCGGTTGGGGTTGCCGCCGACCGACCCGCCGCCCCCCGCTCCGCCGTCGTCGGGTCCACCGCCGGCCGGCCCGCCGCCAACTGGCCCGCCGCCAGCCGGCCCACCGCCGACAGACCCACCACCGGCTGGCCCTTCGGATTCAAACGGCAGTTAGGACGCGATGGCTATTTCAGATGATCTGCCGCTGATGCGTGGTTTGAGCCGAGCCCCGATCCCCGACGCCATGCCGTTGGTGTTGGCGAGCGGTTCGCCCCGGCGCGCGCAGCTGCTACGGGCGGCCGGGTATGAGTTCACGATCGATCCGGCCAGCGACGACGCTGAGTGCGGGGTCTGCAGTCGCGAAACGGCGCCCGAGCTGGTGGCACGCTATGCGTACCGAAAAGCGGAAAGCGTGGTGCGGCGACACGGTCGGGCGATGATTTTGGCCGCCGACACCGTCGCATCGTGCGGGGGGCAGATCTTGGGGAAACCGCACAACGAAGAGCACGCCGCGGAGATGCTGCGCACGCTCAGCGGACGTCGCCACGACGTGTACACCGGCGTTTGCCTGTGGTCCTCCGGCGAGTCTCGCTGCATCGTCGACGTCGTCCGCACCGAGTTGCAGATGCAATCGCTGTCCGAAACCATGATTCGAGAGTACCTCGACACGCTGTTGTGGGAAGGAAAAGC
>NZ_JBFHKV010000639.1:0-4969 GCF_041595215.1 Stieleria sp.
CGACGCGTGGCCAGTGGCTGGTTCATTGCACGCGGGTCAGCCAAGGTCCCTGGCCGGGACAAACCGACCGACAGCACCGCGACGGTTTGTTGTTGGGCGACACCACGTTGGCAACCATCACCAAACGCACGCCGTTGGATTTCTTGCAGCGAATCGTTCGCATGCGTCGCATGGTCGGATCGGCGATCGCGAGTGATCGGGCCTGGCCGGTGGTTTGTTTTTCTGAGGAGTCACTCGAACGGTTGCTATCGCGGCGAAGTTATCGTCCGCATCTGCACCGCTGGGATTACGAGCCGTATGGCGTTGCGATCCGCAAGTCGGCGGCCATCGCCGCGGGAGCCCAGTCGGTGATCTACGGCAGCGCCGAACTGCGTAAGACGATTGCAGAAACAGACCGGTTCCGATTTCAATCCGTCGGCACGACGTACGATTGGACTCAGGAACGTGAATGGCGGTTTGCCGGCGATGTCGATTTGGATCGATTGGATCGCCGTGACGTGCGGGTCTTTGTCGCCGACCAGGCAGACGTCAGCCGTGTCGCCGGGCCTTTCGACGTCAGTGTCGTCGGGCAGTTTGTTCAATCAGCGGGACGCCCATCAGCGCATGCCTGAGATTCGATACCAAGGTTGTGGGTGAGCGACGTGGTCGGAATCGTCTCGGCGGACGGTGGATGTCGGCGGTTCGGCGGGCTGCCTTTCAGCAGCCTGTGTTTCAGCGGGCTGCAGCTGGCTGATGTACGACGGGAGCGTGTCGGATTGCGGCAGCGGTTTGTCCGAGTGCGGTTGCCGTTGATTCGTTTGCGTGACAGGTTCGGTTGCCAAGTCGGTGGGACAAAGCTCGATCGGTCGGGATTGAATCAACGTTCCGGTGGCGCGTTTTAAGTTGAAAATCGACAGTTTGAAGGTCAGTTGCGATTGCAGGTATTCGTATTCGGCGACCGCCAGTGCGTCCTGGGCGATCAGCAAGTTTTCCAGGGCCAAGCTGGCGGTGACGTCTTCGCCGGGCAGCTGCTGCCATCGCTTGGTCAACGCATTGAGTTGCGCGTTGCGGGCCTGCATCGCGTGCTGCTTGGTCGACAGTTCGGTCTGGGAAGTCATGCATTCACGGGCGGCGACTTCGACTTCGAATCGGACGGTTTCCAGTGTGGTCGCGTACTGATTGCGGAGTTGACGGATTTCTAATTGCCGGCGTCGATGTCGCGCGTTGGCGGCGCGGTTAAAAACTGGGAGTTCGTATTCCAGTCCAAGTCCGTAGCTGGGGCGTCCGGTGTCAAACTGATTCGCCCAAGCGTCGAAGGCTTGCCCCTCGCCTTCTAAACCGCTCAGGTAGAAATTGGTGACCAGATCCAGCTCCGGCAACAGTTCGTGCTTGGCCATTTGTAAACGCACCGAAGCCGCTTTGATGTTCTTGATCGCTTGTTGCAGTTCCGGTCGTTTTTGGAACGCGATGGTGATCGATTCATCCAGTTCGACCGGCAGGCTTTCGAAAACCGGCATGTCGATCGGGATGATCTCGACGTCGCAAAGGGACGGGTCGTTGACGAGTGATCGGAGTCGTGACTCGGCGTTCTTGACCGCGGCGCGGGCGCGGACCAGTTCGCTGGCGCGTGATTTCAGTGTCGCGTCTGCACTGATGATCTGCGTCAGCCGGGCGTCGACTTCGCGTCGTTGGTTCAACCGGTCAAAGACGTCTTTGCCGCGGATGTACGAGTTGATCTTTTGGTACAAGACCGCCCGTTCGAGGTGCAATGCCCAGTACGATCGGGCGACTTCCAACAGGTGAGATTGAAGTTGGCGTTGGACTTCATCTTCGGCGACGTTCTTGTCAATCTGGGCCAGCAACACCAGGCTTTCGTTGTACTGGCGTCCGCGGCCACGCATCAGCGGTTGCGTGAAGGACAGGTTCAACCGCGCCGTGCCTTGCGGATCGGGCACGAAGAACTGGGAGTTGTTGTCTTGGAACCCGAGTCGTTGATACAGTTCCAGGTCGGCACCGGAACGTGTCCGTCGACGCAAACCCGCCCGCGCGCTCAAACGATGGTCTTCGAAAAATCGGACGTCGCCACCGGCCGTCAATGAATTCCCGATCGGGTCGGTGGTGTCGTCCCAGCGGGCCTCGGTGAACGCGGTCCAGTCGAAGGCGGCGTCGGCCTCGATGATCGTGGTCTCGCGGATCAGTGGCAAGTCGCGAAAGACTTGGATCTGTCTGGAATGCTCCAACGCACGGAGCAACGTGTCGTCCAAGGTCAGCGCCGCCGAGGGAACTTCCGGGCGGATCGGTTGCGACACCAGGGGTTGCCACCAGCCGGGGTCGAAGGTGGCGTCGGCGGCATGACCCCCTTCGGTTTCGAGGTGCTGATGGACGTGTCGAAGCGTTTGGTCGTTCGCTACCGAAGCGGTCGTCACCGAAGCAGCCGATGGCGCTGCCGTTGGGGAGGACTGCGCGGTCAGATCGATGGGGGCACAGGAGACGGTGATCGCGACGAGCGACAGTCGTGCGAGCGCCGAAACGTCCACGTTCCATTGCTTGTTGAGAGTCGGCGCGGTGGGCGCACGACCGAACATCGTCAATCCTTGACGAAGTGAAAACATCACGTTGATTCTGTTCATGTGGGGCAAGTGAACGCATTCGGCACGCGATCATTGATCGGCGGCGCCTGACGGAATGCCCGTGTGGGGAGGGCAACGATTCCGATGTTGAGGGTTTTCGGTCACTCGCGATGGCGGACTTCACGAGCCAACACTCAGATCACGGTTTGCGGTCGCCCCGGCAGCGTTTTGTGACAGATGTTCATGCCGGTACGTTCGTGCGTGTTACGACGGTCGCTGCCATCGGTGGGAATGATTTTCGATGGTTAGCCCGGTAAAATTGCTGGAGTGCTTCGTCAAAAATAAAAGTGGCCGGAGCACTAGGTTTGGCTCGGTGCCCCTTCCATCTTCAGCACCGGCAACCGGCCGCGGACGTCGATTTGGGAACGGATCGATGCGGGCGTGTTGTCGGCCGGTCGCGGGCGGTTCTCGGGCAACAGTGCCGGTGCGTGATACAGAGAGCCCTGGCGGGTGCCGCGGCGGGCGAATTCGGCCTCGATTTGAAGCTTCAACGTTGACTTTTCCAGGCACCACTGAGGGGCGATCAGATACTTGGGTGGCGCATCACCGCTGATTCGTTCGACGATCGTTGTGGGGGGGATGCGTTCCAGAAAGTCGACGACGGTGTTTACGTAAGTGTCCTGTTGCATCATCTGAATTTTACCGCTGGCCACTTCTTCCCCCAGCGGTGTGCCTTGGACGGCATACAGGTTGTGCAGTTTGATCGCGTCGAAACCGAGTCGTGCCACTTCGTCGGCGGTCTGCATCATCATCTCGTGGGTTTCGCCGGGGATCCCCAGAATGATGTGGACGCAACACTCGAAGCCTTGTCCGCGGCTGCGATCGATGGAATTGATCAGGTGATCGTGGGTGTGGGCGCGATTCATCCAGTCGAGTCCCGGCTGATGCATCGTTTGCATCCCGAACTCCAACGAAACATAGTGTTCTTGGGCCAGTTGGCGAGTCAACTCGATGACACTCTCGGGAACACAATCGGGGCGGGTTCCGATCGCCAGGCCGACGATATCGGGGTGCCAGCGGAGCGCCATCCGAAAGACTTCTTCGAGTTGGTCGACCGGGGCGTACGTGTTGGTCGCGGGCTGGAAATACGCTAAAAAACCGGCCACCTGCTTGTAGCGCCGCCGAACGCTGGTGATGCCGCCCTCCAATTGCTCGCTGACTCGTTTCAGCCGTACCCGTCGCGAGGGGCTGAACGAGCGGTTGTCGCAGAAATTGCAACCGCCGCGGGCGACCGCGCCGTCCACGTTGGGACAGGTGAAACCGGCGTCGATGCTGACCCGCTGGACCCGCCCGCCGAACCGGCGACGCAGGGCGGCGCCGAACGCGTTGAAGGGTAGACCTTCGCGTTGCCAGGCCAAACGATCGTTACAATGAGAATTTGTCAAAGGAGTCCGTTGCCAAACAATGGTACTGGATCGATAGTAGTAGGTGGCGGGAACCCCGCCCGTTATCATTTGTTTTGTTCTGATCCCTACCAGTCTACCGCGACAGACAGTTCCGCCACATCCCGCGAGGACGACGGTGAATTATTACGACGACGACGAAGACCTAGATTTTGCCGGCCCCTACGGACAGTTGACGCCCGTCGGCGGCGGCGACCCGATTCCGCTGATCAAAGATCGCTTGACCATCGGCCGACGCTCCGAATGCGACGTCCAGCTGAAATTCAATAATGTCTCCGGCCAGCATTGCCGGCTCTCCCTGGAGCACGGCTATTGGTTCATCCGCGACATGAACAGCCGCAACGGTGTGAAAGTCGACGGCCGACCGGTCATCCGCAAACGGCTCGATCCGAAGTGCAAGTTGTCGATCGCACGCCATGAGTACTTGGTCGAATACGATCCGCAGACGCTCGGCGCCTACGGGCCCCCGCCGGCCGATGACGAGTACTTGGACGAATTGATGCGGAGTTCGCTGATGGACCGCGCCGGGCTCAGCAAACGGGACACCAAGCGACCGTTCGGCAACAAGGATCCCGAGTAGAACGGCATCGCTGGCCGACATGGGAGGCGGGAACGCTCAGTTGACGGCACGTGTTGATGTCCAGCCTTTAGGCGATTCTACGGATGCCGTCAGGCATCGCGCGTTTCCGCCAGCCGCTTTGCGGCTGCGGGGGACTTTTGTTAGCGGCAGGGCGCGAGCCCTCCGGTCTTGCACAGTGTTTCCAAGCCGAAACCGGACGGCTCGCGCCGTTCCGCTATCTCCTTCAGTATGTGTTAGCGGCAGGGCGCGAGCCCTCCGGTCTTTCACGGTGTTTCCAAGCTGGAACCGGACGGCTTGCGCCGTTCCGCTATCTCCTTCAGTATGTGTTAGCGGCAGGGCGCGAGCCCTCCGGTCTTTCACGGTGTTTCCAAGCTGGA
>NZ_JBFHKV010000640.1:0-4965 GCF_041595215.1 Stieleria sp.
CCGGGCTGGTTGGTCGACGGGATGATCGAATCGCCACACGACTGGTCGACCGGTTGGCACGTGTGGGATGTCCTGCCGGATGGGTCGTTGATCTTGGCGATGGCCGAAGCGCTCGACCGCCGCGCCGGCGGTGCGATGATCGCCGCGACCGCGCGAGCAGCGCTGACGGCACACAGCGGCTATCAACACACGCCCCAACAAATGTTGCAACGCATCGGCGACACGCTGTGGGAAACCAATACCGCCGATCAGTTGGTTTCACTGTTGTACGCACGGATCAATCCCGAGACCGGCGAAGGCGAAGTCGCGTCGGCCGGAGAGATTTCCGGACTGATCGCGGGCAAGTACGGGTATCGACCGCTGACGCAAACCGGTGGACGCCCGCTGGCGGCCGCGATCGACGTCGAGTGCTACGAGTCGACGTTTCATTTGGCCGAAGGCGAAACGCTGGTCACGTTCGGGCAAGGGTTGCAGCTGGACGGCATCAGCCAAGAACTGGTGGGCTGTTGCATGCGATCGGCGATGCAGACCGACGAAAACCCGCTGGCGGTCCTGCGTCGTGAGATGGCAGGTTTTCCCAATCGTCACGAGCGCGGACTTTTGTCGCTTTCGCGGCGACGAGGCTGATTTTTGCGGCGGCGGACGACCCTGGCCCGGATAAAATCGGTATGCTGTGAAAGCCGCGCCCGCTGGCGAGGGTATCCTCTGGCAGATTCACGTTGCGATTGCCAGACATCACCTCGCCGGCGAATCCATCGGGGGTTTCCAGGCCTCGTTCTCCGTTCCCGCACTCATGCTCCGTTTCCTATGACGCCCAATCCCACGCTGCGGGAGCTCGTTTCCCCGATCGATCAGCGCTGGAGCCCTTACCGGTTCGAACCCCGCCCCGTCGAGCAAGACAAACTGGCACAGTGTTTTGAAGCCGCCGGCTGGGCCGCGAGCAGTTTTAACGAGCAACCCTGGCGCTGGATTGTCGCCACACGCGAGGACAGCGACGGGTTTGAAAAGATGCTCGGTTGCCTGATGGAGGCGAATCAATCGTGGGCGTCGGCCGCCGGCGCGTTGGTGCTGACGGCCTATCGAAAAACGTTCGCGCGCAACGAAAACCCCAACCGCGTCGCCTTGCACGACCTCGGCCAGGCCGCCGCACACCTGGCCCGTCAAGCCGCCGCGATCGGATTGCAAGTCCATCAGATGGCCGGCGTCAATCTCAGCCAAATCCGTACCGAGTATCAGATTCCGGAAGAATTTGAACCGGCCACTGCGATCGCGATCGGCTATCCCAAGACATCCGAACCGAGCGATGAAACCGAACAGGCGCTGGCCAAACGAGAAGCTTCGGCACGCAAACGCAATCCACTTTCTCAACATGTGTTCAGCGGATCATGGGGGAAATCGGTCGACTGGAAATGATCGCGCACGCCCGCAACACGCCCGCGTTGCCGCTCGCCACAACGAAACCAGGCGGCACGGCGGTCGGGGGGCGACTAGGTACAGCGGTCAAATCGAAATACAATAAGGTGTTGCGGCCGGCACGGGTCGCAGCGAAGCCCATCCGCATTTAAACGCCACAGCTGGAAAATCGATCGGTGTCGGAATCTTGGAACCCTGGAGTCGTCTGTGCCTCTCGCACCGACGTCGGCATGCGCCGAACCAATAACCAAGACTCGCACTCGGTCATCCCCGCACAGTCGCGAGAGCGATTTGAAAGCCGTGGGCATCTGTTTATCGTGGCCGACGGGATGGGAGCCCACGCGGCCGGCGAGTTGGCCAGCAGCATGGCGGCCGAATTGATCGCGATGAATTACTTTCGCACCGCGGTGGCTGACGCAAAAGATTCGTTGCATGTCGCAGTCAGCGAAGCCAACGCGGAAATCTATCAGCGCGGACAACAGAACCCCGAGTTTCACAACATGGGGACGACCGCCAGCACCTTGGCACTGCTGCCGGTCGGCGGCGTCATCGCGCATGTCGGTGATTCCCGCGTGTACCGATTGCGACGCGGCGTGTTTGAACAAATGACCTTCGATCACTCGTTGGTCTGGGAAGTCCAGGCGAGCGGTCAGGTGCATCCCGACAGCGCCCTCGGCCAAGCGTTGCCCAAGAACGTGATCACGCGTTCGCTGGGACCAAACTCGGATGTACAGATCGATGTCGAAGGCCCTTTTGAACTGGAGCTGGGCGACAAGTTCTTGCTCTGCAGCGATGGGTTGTCCGGACAAGTCGATGACGTCGAGATCGCGACGTTGCTGGACTGTTTGCCAGAAGAGCTGGCGGTCGAAGTGTTGGTCGATCTGGCCAACCTGCGAGGCGGTCCAGACAACACCACCATCGTCGTCGCGACGGTCACCGAAGGTCCTTTGATCGACGACAAGCAACCGCTACCCAAAATGCCATCCGAAGACGCTTCGATGAGGCGGGGGATGGTGGTTTCGCTGGTCATCGCGATCTTGCTGGCGATCCTTTCAGTCGTTTTCCTGTTCCTGCGTTTGAACGACGGGGCGATGATCGCCACGCTGTTCGGTGCGCTGGTTTCCGGGGTGATTGCCGCCACCTTCTATTCCAATCTGAAAAAACAGACACGGCGACGCAATGCCGCCGGAAACGGCAAGCGAGGCGGCATCCCGAAGGCTTACGGCGGGAACGCACCGTATCGACGTTATGTCTCCAAGCCTGACCAGACGTTGTTCGATCGACTCGGTAAAACCGTCGACGAACTGCGCGAAGCGGCCAAGCTGAAGAACTGGATGATGGACTGGACACAGATCGATCAGTTTCAACACGACGGCTTGGCGGCGATGAACCGCGGTGACGGAAAAACGGCGATCCATCTCCAAGCCAAAGCGATCGTCGAAACGATGCATCAGCTCCGCGAACAACACAATCGCTCGGCCGACGAAACCGCCATCGACCACTGACGTGCCGATCCACTCCCGTGAATCAGTCCCCTTCCCGACTCGCCATCCCGCTGATTCCCGCCGCGCGCCTAGGCTCCTCGGCGTGGCTCCTGCACCTGCGATCCTTTGCCGTCGCAGGCCAATTGGTCACGATCCTGTTTGCCGGCTGGGGCATCGGCGTCCAACTGCCCTATGTTCCGCTGTTGGCGCTGGTCGGTTTGACGGCGGTCACCAACGTGATCTACGGCATTTGGCTGCGCCGCTACGACGGCCCCCACAACCATGCTCGGGATTTGGCCAACAAAGAGGTAACAGACCCGCGACGGCACGATGAATCGTCGGATGCTGCGTCCCGCCCCGCCCCGCGTTGGGGTTCCGATCTCGAGCTAGCGGCGTTGGAACAGGACGGGTCTCCGCGGGTACAGAAGGTCGCGTTGGGATTGATGTTGCTGGACCTCGCGACGCTGACCGCAATGTTGTACTTCAGCGGCGGCGCGGCGAACCCCTTTAGTTTTTTCTACTTCGTCAACTTGGCGGTCGGCGGCGTGATGATCTGGCCCAAGGCGGCTTGGTCGTTGACCCTGGTCGCAACGATCGGCTACGCATTGATTCTGCGATACAGCATTCCGGTCAAGGAACTGGGGATGGAAACTGCCTCGGACGGTTTTGATCTTCGAACACTCGGGTTGATGTTGGCGTTCACGACCTGTGCCTCGGTCGTCACCTACTTTGTGACGCGGACGAGTAAATTGTTGCGGGCGAGAGAAAAGCAGCTGCGGGAAAACCAATTGGCTCAGGCCGCCGACCGCAAGCTGGAATCGTTGACGACGCTCGCCGCCGGTGCGGCCCACGAGTTGGCGACGCCGCTTTCGACGATCGATGTCGTGGCGCGTGAGCTGTCACGGCACCTCGAAGGCGTCGAGAAACCGGCGACCGTCGACGAAGACCTGAAACTGATCGACCACCAATTGGATCTGTGTCGCCATATCTTGCAACGGATGCGGGGTGCCGCCGGCGACTCGATGGCTCAGGAATGGTTTCGGACCACGGTCGGTGAGCTG
This sequence comes from Stieleria sp., assembly GCF_041595215.1. Classification (NCBI taxonomy): domain Bacteria; kingdom Pseudomonadati; phylum Planctomycetota; class Planctomycetia; order Pirellulales; family Pirellulaceae; genus Stieleria; species Stieleria sp. The sequence continues at coordinate 3,959 of NZ_JBFHKV010000640.1, forward strand.
ATCGATGCAACACTGGAAGGCGTCCGCGATCCCCACCGCGTCGATGTGGTCGATGGCACCGAAGACGTCGAAAACAAAACGCTTTGGATGCCCGAAGAAGCGGTCGCTCAAGCGATTCGCAATCTGATCCACAACGGGCTCGATGCCAGCGGAATCGATGGACGGGTGCGAGTCGAATCGAGACTCGATCAACGCAACGTGGAATTCATCGTGACCGACCAGGGGCAAGGGATGAGCGACGAAATCCTGGGGCGAGTCGGCGACCCGTTTTTCACCACCAAAGAACCGGGTCGAGGCATCGGGTTAGGACTGTACCTGACCCGCAACGTCGTCTCCCAGTTAGGCGGCTCGCTCAATTTCCGTTCCGCCCCCGGCCAAGGCACCTCCGCCGTCGTCACCCTGCCGATCGCCAAACCCGAAAACGTGCCATAGCCGCGATCAACGATGGTCACCCGCTCCTCCCCTACAACTTCGCCATCACCTGATCGGCCACGTCGATCGTTTCGTCGATCAGGGCTTCGGTGTGTCGGTTGCTGAAGAACAACGCTTCGAATTGGCTGCATGGCATGTAGACGCCTTTCTCGATCAACCCCCAAAAGTATCGACCGAAAGCGTCTCGGTCACTGCGATCGGCTTCGGGCCAATTCGTCACCGGACGCGCGTTGAAGAACAGCGTCAACATGCTGCCGACATGTTGGACTTGGTGGGGGATGCCGTGTTTGGTTGCCGCGGCATGCAAACCACTGGCCAAGCGATCGCCCATCGCATCGAGTTGTTCGTAGGGCGGGTCTTCGGCCAGTTGCTGCAGCGTGGCGCTGCCCGCGGCGACGGCCACCGGGTTTCCGCTCAGGGTCCCCGCCTGAAAGACTTTGCCCGCCGGTAGCACGTTGTCCATGATGTCCGCCCGACCGCCGTAAGCCCCCAACGGCATGCCGCCGCCGACCACCTTGCCGAGCGTGGTCATGTCCGGCACGACGCCGAACCGTTCTTGGGCGCCTCCGTAGGCC
>NZ_JBFHKV010000641.1:0-4959 GCF_041595215.1 Stieleria sp.
ACGGTCGGTTGATGGGGAATCATCAATGGAGACGTCGCTCGCGCTGGCGCGAACCGGCTGATGTCATTTGACGATCAGCCGTTTGGCGGCAACGGCCTGTGGATTGAGCGGTATGGGGCGCGATCCGCGGCGCTGGCACGCCGGTTGCAAGTTTCCAGCCACCGCTGTCATTCGACTCTCACCCATCCGCGTTCGTCAGTTGGAGGAGAATCAATCGTGAATGGTTTGCCTGGAATCTTGGAACTGGTGGGCATCGATCCGTCGCGTTATGACGAATTGGATGTCGCCCGCTGTGTGGCTCAACTCGGCGGATCCATGATCGGAAGACAGATCGTGTTTAGCGATACGTCGCGGCGAGACGCGGCGATCGAAGTCTTGTTTGAGAAATTCGGCGCGCATGCGTTTGTCTGGGGTGACGCGTTGCGCCGCGAGTCCGAACACCCGATGGAGCTTTCCCATGCCTGAAATGCCTGAGAATCTTCTTTCCTTGGCGCTGCTGTCCGCCGGCGCGTTCGCTTCGCTCGGTCTGGTCGCTCTGGTGACCTACATGGCGTTCTTTCAAAAACATTGACGTTCCGATCGGGTGAAACGCCACGCCGGTGCGTCGTCAACCCTTCGATTTGCGGTTGCGGACCTCGCCAACGGCATGCTGATGGAATGCCCATCGTGCGGGTCTTCTGAATCGATCGACAAACTCCCGAGCGTTTCGTTTTGGCGGCGTTTGCTACCGATTGGATTCCAAGTCGAACTCTTTTAATTTACGTTGCAGCGTGCGGACGCTAATGCCCAACAGTTCTGCGGCTCTTGTCCGGTGGCCGCTGGTGTGTTCGAGCGTCCGGCGGATCGCTTCGCGCTCGATCTCGGCAAGCGTCATTCCGGGTTGGATGATCGCTTGGGCGGACTCGGCGCCGGTGATGTGTGGCGGCAGGTGTTGTTCATCGATGATTTCGTCCAGCGTCAACACAATGATGCCTTCGAGGGTGTTTCTCAGTTCGCGGACATTTCCGGGCCATTTGTAGGCCTTCATCGCCTCGAGCGCCGCGGTGGAAATGTCTTTGACCGGTCGCTCGTTCTCGGTGGAGATTTGGTCGATGAAGTGGCGGATCAGCAGCGGGATGTCGTCTTTGCGTTCCCGCAGCGGCGGTAGCGCCAGTTCGACGACTTTGAGTCGAAAGTAGAGGTCCTCGCGGAATTCCTTGTTCTGGACCTGCTGGAGCAATTCGCGATTGGTCGCGGCGACCAGGCGGACATCGACGTCGATCTCTTTGGATCCGCCGATCGGCATGACCGTCCGGTTTTCCAGAGCCCGCAGAAATTTCGCTTGCAGCGACAGGTCCAGTTCACCGATCTCGTCCACGAAAAGGGTCCCGCCGCCGGCCGTTTCGAACAGGCCCTTGCGGTCGGCGGTGGCGCCGGTAAACGCCCCCTTCTTGTGGCCAAACAGTTCGCTCTCGACGAGCGATTCCGGGAGCGCGGCACAGTTGACCGCGATCAGTGGATTGGCGGCGCGGCGGCTGAGTCGGTGGATCGAGCGAGCGACCAGCTCCTTCCCGGTGCCGCTTTCTCCCGTGATCAACACCGTGCTTTTCGTGTCCGCGACGAGCCGGATTTTTTCGAACAGGGCGCGGATCGAAGCGCTGGTGCCGATCATGTTGTCCAGGCCACGTTGCCGGGTCAGCTGGGACTGGAGTTCCGCGATCTGTTCGGCCATCGCGCGGCGGCGCAGCGACGATTCGATCCGCTCGGTCAGTTCGTTCAAGTTCACGGGTTTGGGCAAAAAGTCGTCGGCACCCGCTTTGAGTGCCGCGACGGCCGCGTCGACGCTTTCGACCCCGGAGACGACGATGACAATGGCGTGTGGGGCTTTTCGTTTGGCGACATCCAACAGTGCCAGTCCGTCGGTCTTGGGCATCTTCAGATCGGTGACGACCACCGCCACACCCTCTTCGATCATCTCCATCGCCGACTCGCCGTCGGCGACCGTCACCGGGTTGTAGCCGCGCCGCTGGAGCCACTCCGCCGTCGACGCGCGGCTGTCCGCGTCGTCATCGACAATCAGAATTTTCCAGGCTCGTTGTTCGGTCATGTTGGGGGCGAGATCCTCGGGTGGGCCACAGACGCTGCCGGGTAAGGCGTGGTACGCCCTGGCGTGGTGTCAAGTTCATCGGACATTTTGTCATGTCGGCCGCCGTCGATGAAGTCAACTTGACGTGATTTGCTGGCGTCTGTCGGTCAACCTCGGGGCCGAACGCGAATCCGTCTTCGGCACAAAAATTGCTTGGCGAACTCGTTGATACGAAGTGGATGCCCTTCGCACTTGCCCTGAGCGTAACATCGTCACCCACCAATCTGAAAAGTTCCATGTCCAAGTCAAACGGGACACAACGACCGATCCGTCATCGTCTGCCGGAGTTGCAGGAAGCGTCGCTAGAGGAGGGGCGTAGCGAACGGGTCAGGATCCTGATGGCCAGCCATCGAACCGAGGCGTGTTTGACGGCCCCGGCACCGGGACGCGAGCACGATTGGAAGGACGCGGTTCAACAGGCCCTCAGTTTGCTGCGCGCGTCGCTCGGCGAAGCGAGCCAGCGCGGGGAATCTGCCGGCGGCTTGATTGCAGAATTAAAAACGGCGGGCGGCAAGTACTACCACCGCGTCGATCGGCTGCAACAGGAATTTGACGAGATGGTGCGGCGCTGCGATGCCACGATCGAACATCTGCGATCGCAGGGCGAAGGCGAGTCGATCGACTACGCCGACATCCGCCAGCGGGTCACCTGGCTACTCACCTCCCTGAAACACCACCAAGCCAGAGAAGCCGATCTGGTGTACGAGGCACACGGATTGGACATCGGTATCGGCGAGTAGCGTTTGGCCGACCATGTCGAAACCTGCTGACTCTAACGTTTTCTATGTTTGTTCGCGATGAAGCCCGGAGGGCTGGCACAATGCTTGCCGGTGGCGTTAGCCACCGGAATGGAAAGACCTCGATCACGGAGGCCTGAAAGGCCGGCACAATCGGTCTCATGAGCTGCGGGTATTGCTAAAAGCTGGGGAACTGTGTCGGCCCGCTGGGCCTCAGAGACTCCTTGAAATCATCTCCGGTGGCTCACGCCACCGGCATCCACTCTGCCGGCCCTCCGGGCCTGAAGGACTTCGCCTATACGGCAAAATCCGGTACATAGCAAAACGTCAGAGTCAGGAAACCTGAAAGGGCAATTGGGGTTCTATCCGATCCGACCGAGGAAGCCGTCGCGTTATCTCGCCGGTCAGTTTCCCGGTGGGTTCCTTTGCATGACGTCCATTTCGATCGCTCGATAAATGTCCGATGGAATCAGCGTGTGCAGCGGCACTTCGTGGATCGTCCCGGAAGCGTGTTTCAGTCGAATCGTTTTCTGGTCTACGATTTCGATGAATTCTGCCGTCAGTTGGGCGCCACTCTTGTTGTCGGTCCAGACCGACGTTTGCATCGATGCACGGTTGGAGGATCGAGACCTCGGAGTCACTTGCGGAAATTGCACATCGATTCTCTCCGCGGATGCCGTCGTCCCCAGCGCGCCCCACAAACCGTACGGGCTGGGCATTCCAGGCGGCGTGTAGCCAGGCTCGAGTCCCACCCCGGCCTTGGCCGAGTCTCCCGCGTCAATGTTGTCGGTGATAAAGATCACCGATCCGTCGCCGATCAAAACGTGAACGCCGTCAGCATGCAAACTGGACGCCGAAACAATCGGTTCGTCTATCCCGTGTTCCGAGGTGCAGGAGGGCGAATTCGGCGGGAGGACGGTTTGGAACCCGGTGTAAACTGGCCGGCCGTCGGCCCAGCAGCTGCCCCGTCCAAACTCCCAAAATTGCTTTGTGTCTGCTTCTGCCGCACGCAAGCATTCTGCCGGGGCTTTGCTTAAACCGCGGACGTCGCGAATGATCTCGCTCACCCCGGGATCGCGTTTTTGACTCGACACGACTTCGGAATAAAGAATCGTATTCGACAATCCGTCAAGAAAGTCGCGGAACTTCAGTGGCTGGCTGGTCATGAACGCGCCGCGGTTGGCGGCGCGCCGACTCCGCGATTCATTCGCATCGGGCCGACCTTGAACCACCTTGCCTTGCAGGACCGTTCCGTCACCGTAACTGGCAACATAGTTGGCGGTCACACCCATCGCGGTGATTGGAAGCTGCAGTGAACGGATCACTTTGGTTGACTCGGCTTGATCGCCGGGATGCGCCTCGGGACATCGATAAATGTCGGGACCCTGTCCCCAAGGTTCATAGGCCGCGGGATCGAACAAGGGGATCGGTCCCATCGGCGGGAATGCCACTCCGGTCCGCTTGTTTTCATAAGGATTGGCTACTTGCTCCCAAAGTCTCTGCTGCTCACAAAACGGAAGGACACCGACCAGCGGTCCCAACAAGCCTTGGTTGCTCTTGGCCGGATCGTCGTTTCCAGTGGTTCCACCGGTACCGGCGGGAAGTCGTTTGTAGGCGGAATAGTAGTTGTGAAACGCGAGCCCGATCGTCCTGAGGTTGCTGGAACAGGCCGAAGAACGCGCTTGCACACGCTGCTTGAGAATCGTTCGCGGAACGAGCGACGCAGCCAAGGCCACACAGACGATGACGCCGAGCACATCGGCAAGGCTGGCGGAACGGTTTTTCATGGGGTTTCCAAAGAAAGCGGGCGACAACGCAAATAAGGGTAGAAAATGACCGACATCTTTCGAAGGGACGTCGTTTGAATCAGTGGCGAAGTTGATCGTGTTGGAGGTCGCCAACAATTTCGCGGCACCGGCACTCTGGCGTCTGCTTGCTGCGCAAATGCCGTCTCCTCCAGAGGGAGAGAATCTTTATCGGTTGCCAAATCCTGCGGTAAAAGAATCGACGTCCTACCGAAAGGCTTAGCGTGGCGGCGGCAGCCAATACCAGCGGCCGTTGACGTAGTGCATGACGAGATTGCCGGTCAAATTTCGA
>NZ_JBFHKV010000642.1:0-4954 GCF_041595215.1 Stieleria sp.
CATCGGCTATCCGGCGTTGGTCCGTCCCAGTTTCGTGCTGGGCGGTCGCGCGATGGAGATCTGCTACGACAAGGCACAATTCGAACGCTACGTCGCCGAAGCATTCATCGTCGCCGACGGACAACCGGTGTTGATCGACCGTTTCTTGGAAGACGCCACGGAAGTCGATGTCGACGCGATCTGCGACGGCGACGACGCGGTCATCATGGGGATCATGGAGCACATCGAAGAAGCCGGCGTGCATAGCGGTGACTCGGCCTGTGCCATCCCGCCGTTTTCGATTCCTCAAGAGGTGCTGGCCGAACTGCGTGAAGCGACGATCAAGTTGGCCAAATCACTGCATGTCGTCGGGCTGATGAACATTCAATTCGCCATCAAGAACGAAGAGGATGGGCCCAAGGTTTATATCTTGGAAGTCAATCCGCGGGCGAGTCGGACGGTTCCGTTTGTCGCCAAAGCCACCGGCGTCCCGGTCGCCAACTTGGCCACCAAGGTGATGACGGGAATGAAGCTGGCCGAACTGGGGATCACCCAAGAACCGATCCCGAAGCATGTTTCGATCAAAGAAAGCGTTTTCCCGTTCCGCAAATTTGCCGGGGTCGACATCGTGTTGGGCCCGGAAATGCGGAGCACCGGGGAAGTGATGGGGATCAGTGAAAAGTTCCCGCTGGCATTCGCCAAAAGCCAGCTCGCTGCCGGGGTGACATTGCCCACCGAAGGCAAGATCTTTGTCAGTCTGAGTTCACGACACAAAGGTTCCGCGGTCAGCTTGGGCAAGGACTTGCGTGCCTTGGGATTTGAAATCCTGGCGACCAGTGGAACCGCGGCGCGCCTGGAAGCCGAAGGCGTCCCGGTGACGCGAATCAAAAAGCTGGCCGAGGGGCAACCGAACTTGATCGACTATCTGAAGAACGAAGATGTCGCATTGATCATGAACACGCCCAACGGCAAAGGGGCGCGGACGGATGAAGGACGCATTCGTGCCGCGGCCGTGCAACAAGGAGTGCCGTGTATCACAACGATCGCCGCCGCCGAAGCGGCCGTGCGTGCGATGCAAGCCCTGGGAGAGGACGTGATGACCGTTCAATCACTCCAAGAACGCTACGCGGAGTAATCGATCCCGATGTCTGATTCTCAATCGCTCAAAAAGTCGACTGGCAAACCGGATTACGACCCGTCGACGTTTCGTTTGTTGGTCGTTGATAACGAAGCGGCGCATGCGCGAGCGATGACGGAGAGTCTGGAGAAGGTCGGCTACAAGTGCACGGTCGCAACCAGCGGCCCCGAAGCGGCGACGTTGATCGAGCGTGACACGTTTGACATCATCATCACCGACATGGTGATGAACGACGTCGACGGGATGAAGCTGTTGAAACTGGCCGGCCAGCGGCTACCCGACGCGGAAGTGGTGATGGTGACCGGCCATGCGACGGTTCCCATCGCCGTCGAAGCGATGCAGCAGGGCGCGTTCAATTTCCTCGAGAAACCGATCACGCCGAGCCGGCTGCGTGCGATCGTCGAAAAAGCCGTCGGCGCGGTTAGCTTACGCCGCCAGAACACCGAGCTGATGTCGCGATTGGACGAGCGATTCGGGTTCGAAGGCATCATCTACACCAGCAAGAAGATGCAGCAGGTGATCGATCGGCTGCGGCGAATCGCGGCGACCGACGCGACGGTTTTGATCACCGGCGAAAATGGGACCGGCAAAGAAATTGTCGCCCAGGCCGTTCATCAAAACAGCCCGCGACGAAACAAGCCGATCGTGGCGATCAACACCGGGGCGATCGCGGAGAACCTGGTCGAGAGCGAATTGTTCGGACACGTCAAAGGCGCCTTCACCGGTGCCGATGCCGACCGCATCGGTGCGTTCGAATATGCCAACGGCGGCACGTTGTTCCTGGACGAAGTCGGCGACATGCCGATGAGCACGCAGATTAAATTGCTGCGAGTCTTGGAAGAAAGCAAAATCACTCGCGTCGGCGACAATAAAGCGATCAAGGTCAACGTCCGATTGATCTCGGCCACCAATCGCCCGTTGGAAGCGATGATCGACGCCGGCACCTTCCGAAGCGATCTTTACTTTCGTTTGAAAGTCATCACCGTGGAATTGCCGGCGCTGCGGGAGCGCCGCGAAGACGTGATCCCGTTGATGGATCATTTCCGCAAGATGTTCTTGCGCCGTCACGACAAACCCGCAGCGCACTTCACGCCCGCGGTCACCAAACGATTTTTCGCTTACGATTGGCCGGGCAACGTGCGCGAGTTGCGCAACTTTGTGGAAATGATGGTCGTGCTGGACACCGATGGCAAACTCGATGTCGAAGACCTGCCGCCTGAATTGGTCGACGACGAAGCCGGAGAAAACGCGGTCGAAGAAATCGCGTTGCCAACGATCAGCACCGACGCCGATTCGAATCTGATCGGCCAACCGCTCAGCGTGATCGAACGCTGGGCGATCGAGAAGACGCTTCAATTGACCAACGACAACCGCGAAGAAGCCGCCAAGATTCTCGGTATCGGCGCCCGAACGCTCTATCGACGGCTGGACCAGTACAAAAAAGAAAGCGACGAAGAAGGCGGTGAGTCCGGCGACCACGCCTCGGACGACGACGCTTAGTAACGGGCGATGAAGGAGTGTCGTGCATCGCTCCGTGATCCACGACAATGCGACTCTTATTTCCCGTTCGTTGCTGTCGTCGACAACGCGTCCAGAAACGCCTGCTTGCTGGGGTGGCCATCGGCCAGCTCCCGCAACTGCTTTCGCGTCAAGGTTTGGCGGCCCGGCAGACTGAATTCGGCGAATTCGTCCACCGCGATCACGTAGGTGACGTCGTCCAAGCGATCGGCCTCCACAACCTGCCACGGCGACTGCGGATTTTCTCGCATTTGCGGCGGACGCACGTACTTGGCGTCTAACTTGACCATCCGGACACCGAGGGTGGCCCACAATCGAGTGGTATTGACGACGGGGTCATACAAGACCGGTACGGACACGCGAGTATCGACGGCAAGGTCGCGATGGGCGAGATCGGCCAACCATGCTTCGGCGGCACTGTAGGCGGCATCGACATCGACGGCTTCCTCGTCGCCGAGTTCGGGAGCCAACCCGATGTCTTCACAAGCCAACAGATAGAAACCGTAAAACAGCTGCTTCATCGACGCCAGTTCGGTTTGCAGATCGCTTTCCCGTTGGCCGTCTTCACGCCAGCCGTGAAGCTGCCCCAGATCGGCGTCGCCGTTGACCTGCAGGAAAGATTCGAGAAAGGCGTAACTGCGTGCGGTGCGCAGGTAAAACGTCGCGCAGGGTTCGACCCGCAACCGCGGCCGGATCTTGCGTGGTGGTACCGCCGCGGTCGCCTCAATCCGTCCAAGTTGTCTCGCGTGCGTTTCGCGACGTTTGGTGATCATCGCCTGAAAGGCTTGAATCAATCGACGCTTGTACTTCGCCGTCAGCAGCAGCTTTTGGCTTTCCTTGCCACGCGTCGGTAACAGCAGCGTTTCCAACGCATGGATCTGGTGATCGTACCAACCGCTGTCTTGACGCGGTGTCAGGTCCACGTCTCCCGAGCGAATCTGCCGAATCAGCTCCACCATCAAATTCGTCTGTGCCGCCGTGCCGGTGGAGAAGAGCCGGTTGAACAATTCCGATTCACGGCTGGTCGACGCCGGCAGCACACTGACCACAGGAAGCAGCACGTTGTGCTGTCGCGCCAGCTCCATCAATTCCGCATCGGCTCCGATCAACTGGTCCAGGTTCAATCCATCTGCTGGGTTGGTCAACTTGGAATAAAAGTCGATCAATTCCAGGTAGTCCCGACGCAGCGTTTCATCGGACGCGAGAACATCAGCGATCTCCCGCGGTATCGCGACATTGGCTTGTTCAAAGCCGTGTTGCAAGAAACGAAAGAACTTCCAAACCCGTCGCAAGTCGTCGTTCCAAGTGTAGAACGAGATGGGTTTCGAACGTGACGGATCCGCTTGAAACTCTTCGAGCCAATTCTCCGCAGCGGCTTGCTGGTGTGCGTCCAACTGGACCGGTCGGTCGGCCAACTGCAGCGCCGCGGCGAGAAACCCACGGGCCTGACTGTCCGGCGGCAATGCAGAGAACAACGCTTCGACAAAATCCACTGCCGATGGAGAATAGCCAGCATCACCGCGAAAGCAGGCCAGGTCCAATGCCGCGTACAGTCCGTCATCGAATTGTTTTGCGAATCCATCGAGCATGTTGGCACTCGGCAGCACCACGAGCCCGCTGCTTTCGGATTCCCGGATCGCATCGGCGTAGGTCGCGTACAGCCGCAACATCGCGGTGTCTCGGTCCGGCCGGATGTCGGGACAGTCCAATTGAATGACGGCCCCGCTGTGGTTGATCTGCCAACCCTCGTAGTCTCGGCGATCGACCCGTTGCGGGTCAAAGTCGGGACGCAGGTCTTCCAACCGATCATCCACGAGCGTCAAATCGTCCATCGGATCAGGGCTGGGGTGGACGTCCGTGTGCTCGATCGTGACATAGAATGCGTTTCGCCACGCCCCGTAAGCGATGACTGCTCCGACTGTGATCAACGCCAAAACGACCAGCGAAATGGACGGCTTGCTCATCGCTCTTCTCCAAGGATTGCGAACATTCAAAATGGAATGGTGTGGGCCGATTCATCGGTATGACGAACAGCTCACCCATTCGGATTTCGAAATCCCGGAGATTTTTTGACCCGTTGCAGGAGTCGCGGAGTTTGATGGAACCCGATGCGCACTTCCGCTGAAGCCCAGAGGACTCGCGCAGCGCACGCCAGTGGCATCACGCCCGATCAAACCGAGGTTGATACAGATAGCGGAACGGCGCGAGCCGTCCGGTCACGCCGCAAGGCGGCGCGCCGGGCCGGAGGTTTTGCGTCCTGCCGCTAACAATGGGAGTAATACGTATCGTAGCGGAACGGCGCCAGCCGTCCGGTCACGC
>NZ_JBFHKV010000643.1:0-4951 GCF_041595215.1 Stieleria sp.
AAGCCCGTTGGTTGCGATGACTCCCTTTTTCGAGCAGCAAGCGTTGTGGAGTCAGATTTCCAACCCGGATCCCAAGACCGTCACGGGCGCACCGCCGCCAGCGACGACCGGACTGACGAACCCGCCGCGTTGGCCAGCCATGGGACCCAATCCGCGAAACTTTTCAGCCAACCCGGGCTACATTCCCTGGGCCACCGAAATCCCGACGCTTCGATGTCCCAGTGACCCCGGCATCGGCTTGCCGGCTTTGGGCCGCACCAATTACGCCTCGTGCATGGGCGACTCTCCCTCACAGTGGATCAGCAATTACAAACGCGGCGACCTGACTCCCAACAGTTCGGGTGCCGTGCAGAACTTCAATTCGGTCTCTCGCGGTGTCTTCATGATGCGCAAAGTGGCCAAGTTCCGCGACGTTCTCGATGGCCTGTCCAACACCATCGCGATGGGTGAGATCATCACGGACTTGGGTAACCGCGATATCCGAGCGGCCGCCTCTTGGGTCCGGCGAGGCGGACAGTGGGTCAACAACAATCCGTCGTACTGTGCCGATGCAAACGAGATCGATCCGGATCGGCCAAAATTCTGGTGCAACGGCGGGCCCGATTGCACCACCCCGGTCGAACTCGCCCACAACAACCGTTCCTCGCGCGGTGCCAACTGGGCCAACTTGCGAGCCCACTGCACGCAAGTCTTCACCGTGCTTCCGCCCAACAGCGAAGTTTGTGTCGGCCAGTGGATCGACAACTCCGGAACGATGCCGATGAGCAGCAACCACCAAGGTGGAGCCCATGTCCTGATGTGCGATGGTGCGGTCGTTTTCATGACGGATTCGGTCGAGGCCGGGGATCGTCACGCCGGTGCCGTTCGCCGAGGCCAAACCGGACCGCGGAGTCCCGGACAAGTGAGCCCCTATGGTTTGTGGGGGGCTCTGGGAACCAAGGCATCCGGCGAAACGATTGAAGAGCAATTGAATCAATAGTTCGGTTGCCATCGATCGAGAAACAACGACAACCTCGCCCCGTCCTGGTGGCGAGGTTTTGACTGCGCTCACGCAAAACCTGTTAAGCTATCGGGATCGCCCAAACATAGGACGGCTTTATCCTGCCGATCATGCACCTGAAAGCGTGGCCGTGACAAATCCAATCGCAACCTTTGTCGGCCTACTCTACCTTGGGCTACTCCCTGTCGGGCTCTGTCTTTGGGGATTCAGCGTCGCGGCTGCCGATGAGCCCTCGGTGAGCAGGATCGCGGATTTGATGGCGACACCGCGTGATCAGGCGATTCAACGACGGCCGATTCGAATCCGAGGAACGGTTTCGTTGATCGGTGACGGGATTACCAGCGCCCCACGGAAAGTCAAAGCGTCGCAGAGCTTTTGCGTCGAGGATTCCACCGCCGGAATTTGGGTCCGTTCCGGACATGCCATTCGTGAGGGCGTGCTCCTCGGCAGCGACCGTGTTTTGCCCGAGCTGGATTATGGGGTCGATGTCGAGCTGGATGGGTACCTTGATCGCGGCGCGTTTGCCCCCGTGATCTTGCCCACCCGAATCACGATCCTGGGCACAAGCAAGCTTCCCGCCGCCTCCCGTGCCTTCAACACACGGTTTCTCAATGGCGCCGATGAACTTCGGCGTGTCACCGTCAATGGCGTCGTGCAGAATATCTCCACGGAATCGTCCAACTGGTGGTCGCTGCGTGTCGAAACCGGCGTCGGGCACTTCGTGACCAGGGTTCCCAAAGATGAACCGTACTCGCCTTCGCGATTGCTCGATGCCGAAGTTGATCTGACGGGGATCGCGGCCGTGTGTTGGAATTGGCGATCAGAATTCGTTTGTCCCCGACTGATCATTGCCCACCGAGAGGACATCCGGATTCTTCAACCGGCCAGTGATCCGTTTGCCGCCGAACGAGTCTCGATCGAAAATCTGGACGGTTACACACCATCGGGACGCCCGCGTCATCGCCGTCGCATCGAGGGCACCGTCACGTACTACGACGGAGACTTGTTACTGTACGTGCAGGAAAACGGAATCGGGATCCAGGTGCGGCTCAACGACCCCCTCTCGATCGAGCTCGGAGACCGCGTCGAGGTATCCGGTTTTATCGATACGTCGCGTTATCTGGCCGGGCTGCGCGGTGCCGTGGTGCGTCGAATCGGGCGACGTGACGATCCCGTTGCGGTTCCATTGACGATCTCCCAAATCATCGAAGACCATCAGGGATTTAGCCAAGGTCAACCCACGACGCCGAGGAGTTGTGATGGTCAACTGATTCAGTTGACAGGCCGGCTACTCGATTTTCAAGTCGGATCCGCGACGGAGCAACACCGCTTGCAAATCGATTGCGGTGACTCGGTCACGACCGCGTTCCTTTCCGGCGACATGAGACCGCTGACGCCGGGAACCGAATTAAAAGCGACCGGCATTGCCAAGCTCGTTTTTTCCGCTCCGGTTGCGACCGCCAGTCTGGCGAAACCGGACCGTGTCGATCTGCTTCTGCGAGATCACAATGACCTCTTGATCCTCAGCACTCCGTCGTGGTGGACCCCTCGCCGAACGTTTAATGCTCTACTGGTCTTAGCGGGATTCGCACTCTCAGCATCCGTTTGGGCGTTTACGATGCGACGAACCTTGGCTCAACGAACCGACCAGCTCGCACGCGAAATGCGCAACCGTCGTGATGTCGCACTCGAGTTCCAAGCGGCGATTCAAGAACGAACCCGACTCGCCGCCAACTTGCACGACACCTTGCTGCAAACCTTGGCGGGGATCGCCTATCAACTCGAGGCTTGTGGACAGCCCGGAACGAAACCCTTTCGAGACCATTTGGAAACGGCCAGCCGCATGATCCAGCACGGCCAGGAAGATCTGCGAAACACCGTGTGGGCGCTGCATTGTCTGCCGCAAACCGAAGGATCGTTTGTCGATTCGGTCAAACAGATGACCCGTAGACTGGTCCAGGGACACGACACGACGATCAACATCCAGAGCGCAGAGAGTTTTCCTGTCCTGGCGGATTTTATCGCGGGGAACTTGCTGCTGGTCATCCAGGAGGCCGTACACAATGCGATCAAACATGCCCGCGCCGAACGCATCGAAGTTGAACTTAGCGGTTCCCCCGACCAAGATCACGTTTCGGTTATCGTGCGAGACCACGGAATCGGTTTTGACCTCAACACGCGTAAGACGTCCAGCGACGGACATTTTGGCATGGAGGGAATGGAGCAACGGATCGAGCGTCTTGGCGGTACCCTGGCGATCGAAAGCCAACGCGGCGTTGGCACGACCATCCATGCGGACATCCCGTTGCGGGAGTTCGACCCGAAGATCGCGTGACGCCACACGTTGAGTCCCAGAGAGGAGCACCCTCGTTTTTCGAGTGACACCGCCATGGCTGAATCTGTTCCGTCGCGACCTCTTCGTTTGCTTCTCGTCGATGATCATGCCGTGATGCGAGCCGGATTGGCGAACATGCTCAACGCGCGTGAGGAATTCGACGTCGTTGCCGAAGCGGACAGTGGGGAATCTGCGTTGACGCTCCATCAAGAGCATTGTCCCGATGTCACGCTGCTGGATATCGCGATGCCGGGAATGGGCGGGCTGGAGTGCCTGCGCCAGCTGAAACAACAGTCTCCCGATGCCAGCGTGTTGATGCTCAGTTCCTCTGAACTGGAACACGACATGCATCACGCGATCGATTTGGGGGCTGATGGTTACATCACAAAAACCGCCATGCCGCCGGAATTGGTTGCGTCGATTCTGGCAGTCGGTCGTGGCGAGTTGTGTATCAGCGACGAAGTCTCACGACGGATCAAGAGTTATTCGGCCACACCGCAATTAACCTCTCGCGAAATCGAAGTGCTGGGGTTGCTTCGCAAAGGAATGAGCAATCCCGATATCGGCTTGATTTTGGGCATCAAGCCGCGCACCGCAAAAGCTCATGTGGCCGCGATCCTGCTTAAACTCGCCGCTCAGGACCGCGCCGAAGCGGTCGCGAGAGGGTTTGAATTGGGATTGCTGCGACCCTGATCGACGAGCGGGATCAGATGGGACAGACTTCCAGCCCGTCATTCCAGCTTTTGATCAGCCGATCCGTTTAATTCCGGCGTGGCACCCACGTCTCGGGCGCGTCGAGCATCAGCGGTTCATGGAACACGGTCAGACCATCGCCCTGTTGTTTGATCCAGGCGTTGAGTTCGGCTTGCAGTTCCTGCTGAACACCACGCAATTGCTCACGACCGGCCAAATTGTTTTGCTCGTGGGGATCTTGCTGCAAATCAAATAATTCGTATTCGGGACGGCCGTGGTGTCGAGCAACCACATCGGCAGCCCGTGAATTCGTCTTGGCCGCCTCGGTCCACTCTTTGAAGTAGTCGCCAGAGGTTTCGCGGAGCAGCAGATCGATGTGGGTGGTGAACGCAAACTCGGGATGCGGATTCCAAATCAGTTTGTATCGATCGGTGCGAATCGCGCGACTCAGATAGACATTCATCATCCGGTCGCCGCTGTGCGTCGTGAAGATGCGTTTGCGATGTGAATCAGTGTCCCCACGAAGGACCGCCGCGAACGAACGTCCGTCGAGATCGTCGGGGATGGCTCCACCGGCGATGTCAATCAGCGTCGGGAAGATGTCGATCCAGCTGACCATCGCGTCCGTTCGGCTTCCCTTTTGGATCTTGCCCGGACGAGTGACGATCAACGGCACGCGGATGCCGTCGTCGTACAGCGTCCATTTGCCGAAGGGGAATTGGGCTCCATGGTCACTGGAAAACACAAACAGTTTGTCTTCCGCCATGTGCTCGTCGGTCAATGCCCGGACTTCGCCCAGGTAGGCATCCAGATCTTTGACTTCCTGCAAGTAACGCGACCGCTGGACTCGCGTTTGCGGAGTATCCAACAGCTTCGGTGGCAACGACATCGAGACCGGCTCGACGGTTGATTCAAACGGCCAG
>NZ_JBFHKV010000644.1:0-4949 GCF_041595215.1 Stieleria sp.
GCACTCCCGCAACGGGCCGGACGCTGCTACTGGTCCTTCTCGCTTGCCGCTTCTTGGGCCTTCAAGTCTTTGAGCTCGGCCTTCAGTTTCTCCGTTTCCTGTTTCAGTTCGGTCATCGTCTTGCGTAGCTCGACGATCTCGGTCGGGACCAGCGGTCGAGACGCGTTGAGTTCCGCCAGAGCGCGTTTCGCGGCGTCGGCAATCCGGCTGTCTCCCGAATCGGTGTACGATTCGATCACCGCGACGGCGCGAAGGTCACCCAGTTGGCCAAGGGCGTTGAGCGCAGAGGTCTGGACGGTGGACTTGGGATGCTCAACGTGAGAGCAGAGGAATTCGAAGACTGAATCCTTGTTTTCAAGTGATCGGGCGGTCTTGGCCAACGCCGTCAACCCGCGTCCGAAATCGCGTGCGTCGAATTCCCCGTGACGTTTCTCCAGGGCGGACAGCAACGCCGGGGCAAAGGCGGGTTCATTCATTTTTCCGATCGCCGAGATCGCTGCATCAGCCAACTCATTGCCGAACGACTCGGATTCCAACAGTTCCGTCAATTTCTGTTTCGACGTGTCTCCATGGAATCGCCCCAACACTGCAATTGCAGCGACCTGGATCGCGGGATTAGATTCTTTTTCCAACACGTCCAAAGCCAGCTCCAGCGTCTCCGGGGTGAAGCGTCCGAACAAACGCTGCACGACGGCTTGCCGCACACGGGCGTCCGACTGACCCTGCCAACTCGATTTCAATGCCTCGAGCGCTTTGTCGGAGCCGTGCTTGCCGAGCGCCTTGGCCGCTTCGATTCGCACACCAAAAAACGGATCGGTGTTCAGTCGCTCGGCTAACAATTTGACCGACGCATCCGTTTTGCGATCGGCCAGGGCCACACAGGCAAGCAAACGCCCCATCATATCGTCGGTGTTTTTGATTTGCGATTCCAGCAGATCGTTGGCTTTGTCGAACGAGACAGTTGCCAAGACGGTGTAGTCGGGATCAAAGCGGACGATCGAGGGTTTGGCGGCCAGGGGAACGTAAAAATCTTCCTCGACCTGGCTGATTTCGATCTCGCGATCGACGGTATCGCCCTCGACGATGAAACGCAACTTCGTCGGGAAGTGATACAACAGGACATCGTCGCTCAGCTTTTGGGTTTGCTTGACCGTGACCTTGGCCAGTTTTTCTTTGGGCATCCATTTGTAGGTGATCTTCAGATCGGGATGCCGCGGATGATAAAGCCATTGATCAAAGAACCGGTCCATCGGTCGACCGCTCAGTTCTTCGATCACCTGTCGCAGGTCGTCCGACACGACACTGGTCAACGCGTGCCGCTGCAGGTATTCCTTGACGCACTTGCGGTACAAATCAGCTCCCAGTTGGCTACGCAACATGTGCAGCACCCAACTGCCTTTGGGGTACGAGCGGTAATCGAACTGCTGCATCGGGTTGCGGTAGCCGTTGTACACGATCGGCTTGGTGTCTTTGTCTTGGGGCAGCACCCGACCGGTCGCATCGTTGTAGAGTCCATACAGCAGCGCATCGCGTCCGAATTTGTGGCCTTCGAACAGATGGGTGTAATAGGTCGCAAAGCCTTCGTTGAGCCACAGGTGACTCCAGTCTTTGCAGGTCACGTAGTCACCGAACCACTGGTGCGCCATCTCGTGGGCATCCAGTCGCCGGGTCGTGCGAATGTTCTCGGTCGCCTCGGAAAAGATCGTCGTGTGCGTCAGCGTGGTCAGCGACGTGTTCTCCATGCCGCCGGCGGTGAAGTCGCGAATCGTGACCTGATCGTACTTGTGCCAGGGAAACGGCACACCGATTTCCTGTTCAAAGAACGCCATGATCTCGGGCGTGTCACGAAATGAGTTGGCGGCGTGTTCGGCCAGCGTCGGTTGCGTGTAGAAACCGAGCGCGATGTCGCGATGACGTTTCTCGAGTTTCTCCAGGTTCCCGGCGACCAGACAGATCAAGTAGTTCGCATGCGGTTTCTCTTGCAACCAACGGACGGCTTTCAGGCCTGCCGCATCGATCGTTTCTCCCATCCGTTTTCCATTGCTCAGCACACGCATGGTCTTCGGGACGTGGCAGATCACTTCGGTCGAGGACCGTTCGTTGGGGTAGTCGAAACAGGGGAACCAGTGCCGCGCCTCGTGAGTTTCTCCTTGGGTCCAGATATGAGTGTCTTGCTCGGGGTAACCCATTTCGGCGGTGCGGAAATACAGCCCCGCGTTGGGCTGGGCGGAATAGTCGATTTCAACCGTGAATTCAGTCCCGACCGGAATCGGTTCGGTGAACGCGATCTGCAGCCCGTCGCGGGTGGAAATGAAATCCTCAACCGTCGCTTCCTGGCAACGCACTTGTTGGACGTGGATGTCGATCGCATCCAACCGCAAGATTTCAACCGGTTCGGCGATCGGTTGAGCGGTGATGGAGACCGTGCCGGCGACCGTTCGCGCGTCAAAGTCGGGCGTCACGTCCAGCTTCAAGTGCAGCACATCGACTTGGCGATCGGGTGCGTATTGGTAACGACCGTCGAGTTCCAGTCCCAGCGGCAGCATTGCGTGGGAACGGCCATCGGCACAGTAGCGGCAGATGAACTCTGCGCCGCGGGCTTGTCCAACGAGACAGAACAACAGCGCAGCGGTCACGGACCAACGGACAAAACAAATCATGGCTCAAGGTGGTTGGGGGGATAGAGCGTGGCGTAAGCTTCCAGCTTGCGAGATGTGGAGTAAGCTTCCAGCTTGCGGCTGCACGACACGGCAAGCAGCATGCGTACTCCACTTTGCGAATAGTGTACTGCGTCGCAACTTAATTGCGAACGACGCGGGTCGCGCAGCTCGATCCGAGGTGGATCCTTCTTGGCTCCGGCCTCCCCCCTTTTCGAGGTCGTGCGGCTTTCGGTGACACTCTCCCAGGGGGCATTGGTGGCTACACATCGTCAACCACATTGCCTTGGGACGTACAACGTATTGCTGATGCTCTTTCATCGACTGTGTCGTGGCATCGCGCGGCGTAACGAGTGGGAAAGGCTTCCAGCCTGTCGAGTTGTTTCTTTATCCCTCGCCTTCGGTTTGCCTTTCTACGATTTCCTCATCATTCGCCAATCCGCGTGCCCGGCCAACCAACCAAACCGCGTAGAACGCGGGAAACGTCAGCAGCGGGAAACCGAAGGCGCCGGCCAACAGACCGACCCACCGGATTTTGCTATAGGCCGATTCAAGTCCCGTGTGCATCCGCCGCGAAAGCCGAATCATCTGTGAAAACAGAAACGCAAACCCCGCGGTCGTCACCGTCATGCCGATCACGTCACCCAAGCTGACGGGCGATTCGGAGAGTTCTGACCAAAGCCCGATCGGATAGATGATGCCGAAATAGATCAAACCGATCCAACCCATCCATTTGTAGATCTTCGCCGCACGAGCGAGGTAGCGGTCTCGGTCGTCCGACGAAGTCGGCAGTTCCGCTGGCGGCTCGGGCGGCGTGGCGGGAGGTGCGTAAGGGTTGGTCATCGTTTCCTGAAGTGCGCGATCGTTATCGATGACCAAACCTGATTGCGCGAGCGAAATCGTCATTGCGACAACCTTCGCGGTAGAGTTGTTCCAGGTACGCGTCAACGTTCATGGTTCAAACCGAAGGCGGATTGGCGGTAAAGAATTTGTGAAACGATCGTCGTCGGCGTTTTTAATGACGCAGGATACGTCGAATGTTCCACAGGAATTGACGAATGGACAACGAAGATCTCGGCGGAGTCCTGGCGAACTGGGTGACCGACGTCCAAAACGGCATCGTCGAGTTGTGTTGCTCATGACGCCGCACACCTGTAACGCCCGTTTGATCAACGAACCTCCTGAGACGTTCTTCAAATCGGCGACGTGTTTGTGGCGGCCGTGGTTTGCACGCCGGCACGGATGTCGCTCGCCGGGCTTTCATCGAGTGTGATTTCGCCATCATCAACAGCACGTATGCGGCGGCCAGGCCGAGCGCCGCAAACGAGCAGGAGGTCAATACCACCAACGACACAGATGCACCGGGAACCAGGAGGCCGATCCCAAACCCCAACAAGGCTCCGATGCAGGCCAGGATGATAATGAGAATCAGATCCATTCGTCATCGCCTCATTGATGCGAGCGGATAAGGGGGCAGCCTAAATCCGAAAGTTGACGGCCTCCTCGTCACCCTTGACGATATCTAGTGTACCCGATCGCAACTGCCATCAGAGACGGCAGCGGTGCACTCAGCAATCCAATTCTCCACGTACTCTGCAGCTCGACGTCCTAGGCGTTGGCCCTTCGACGCAGAGCAACCGAAGCCACGAAACGATTAGGGTCCGAAGAGCGCTTTCGCGACTGCGAGTGCGAAACCAATCATCAGCAATTTGGTAAACCAAGTCGGGAATAGTTGGTTTGGATCGGAGGACTTCGATGTCTCGGTTGGCGTCGGGTTCAGGTCTGTCTTGCAAATCGGACAAGTATCATCTGAAGTAGCTGTTACCGGCATCAGACATTTTGGGCAATAAACAGACATGAAGATCTCTTGACTACCAAGTTGTTAATAGCAAATTGAGGCACGTTTTGGCGACCGATCGTCCGGCGCAGGACGTCAAAACGCAGACCAGTAAACAGGCCCGAGTTCGCCGTAGGATATTGCGAAGTTGTTGCTGCGACCACCTCCGGCGAATGGCTTGGACTACAGGCGTTAGCGGAGCGGCGCGAGCGGGCCGGTTTCTGCGTTGAATACGCGTTGACGGACCGGAGGGCTCGCGCCCTACCGCTGACAACAACAATTCGTTGGGTGCCAAGGGAGAGCGTCAGCGAACCGAGTATCCCGAGGGACGTCGATTGTATTACTGACGAATTACTCGCCGTACCGCGTTGTGGGAACGACTCGCGAGCGGCAACCGCTCCTGCGGCCCGCACGCCAGCGGCGTGCCACATCAAAGCTTGGGGTCGCGCCCGCGC
>NZ_JBFHKV010000645.1:0-4937 GCF_041595215.1 Stieleria sp.
GAGTCCGCTGTAGACGAGCCCGCTGTAGTCGGCAGATTGGCCAGGACTCGTCGCCTCGTCCACTACCGCCGACCCAAAAACCAAGGTGCGGATCACCCTTCGGGCCGTTTGGATTTTGGTACCTGCCCCCTTTTCCGCTCGCGCTTCGTTTGGACGGTTGCGGTGTCAACCGGCCGTCAAACCCGCTATAGTGGAGTGGTCGTGCGATATGCGATCCGGGCGAATTTCCCGGCGGGATCGTGGTCTTTGCGACCACAACCTCCTGCCCTCAAGCTGCTGACCACAAGTCTGTTCTCATGGTGATCGTCGCAACGGCAATCAGTGACAAGGGATTGAAACGCGACGGAAACGAAGATCAGTACCTGATCGACGAGAGCCTGGGGTTGTACGTCGTTTGCGACGGGATGGGCGGCCATGCGGCCGGCGAAGTGGCGGCCGAGCGGGCGATCGAGTTTGCGTCGGAACATCTGTCCAAAAACCGCGACCTGATCCATTCGGCCGGCGAGTCGCCCGACGGGGTGTTCCGGGTGCTGAAGGTCGTCGAAGAAGCTGTCCAGCAGGCGAGCCAGGGGCTCAATCAACTGGCCCGGGCCACCCCGGACTATGCCGGCATGGGGACCACGCTGACCCTGTTGGTCGTCGTCGAGGACAAAGGGGTGATGGCCCACGTCGGCGATTCGCGTTTGTATTTATTTCGACAAACCGAAGTCCATCAACTCAGCAGCGACCACACGTTGGCCAATGAGCTGTTTCTATCCGGGGACCTGACCCGAGAAGAAGCCTGCAACAGCCGCTATCGACACGTCCTGACCCGCAGCATCGGTCCGCACGAATACGTCGACGTGGATACCTTGCTGTTTGATTTGATTCCCGGCGACCGCCTGTTGCTCTGCTCCGACGGGCTGAGCAACTATTTCGAGAACACGTCGTGCGTCGCCGACTTCATGTCCGAACCGGACATCATCACGCAACCCGACAAGCTGGTGGAGTTTGCCAAGGAATCCGGCGGTGCCGACAACATCACCGCGATCGTGGTCGAAGTCCAAGGCGAGGCAACCGATCACCCGGCCGCGGATGTTCAAAAGAAGATTGAATGCCTGCAGAGCCTGTTCATGTGCAAGAAGCTTTCCGTTCGCCGCCTGATGCACCTGGCTTCGATCACCAAGACGATCCAGTGCGCCGCGGGCAAAGAGTTGATTTCCATGGATGCCGGCGTGCCCGGTCTGTACGTCGTCCTGGACGGTGGATTTCGCGTGATCGACGACGATGTGATCGAAGGGGAACTCGGACCGGGCGACTATTTTGGTGAAGCGTCCTTGTTGACCGAGGTCCGGTCATCGGCAGCGCTTGTCGCCATCGAACCGTCGCGGGTGCTCGTGATCAGCCGCAAGGAATTCGGAAAGCTGACGCGTCGGCTGCCGCGGTTAGGCAACGTGATGCTGCGTAACCTTGGAAAGCTGCTCGCCAAACAAATCATCAAAAAACAAACCCGACCGCTGAACCTGGATGACACGGGACCACTGGCATGAATCACTTCGGCCGCATCTGCATCGTCCAACTGTTGGTCCTGGGCACGCTGTGTTGCGTGAGCGATCTCGCATCCGGCCAACAAGCATCCGAGCAGCAAGCACCCGAGCAGCCGATCACCGTCGGGACCAAGCACAGTCCCCCGTTTGCGATCAAGAATGACGACGGGACCTGGAGCGGCATCAGCATCGAATTGTGGAAGAACCTCTGTGGCGAATTGGATCTGGAATATGAATTCCGTGAACTGACGCTCGAGCAAATGTTGCGAGGGCTCGAGCGTGGTGAGATCGATGCGGGCGTGGCAGCGATCAGCGTCACGGCGGATCGTCACCACCGGATGGAATTCTGTCATCCGCACTATTCAACCGGGCTGGGGATCGCGGTTTCGAGACAGCATCGCGCCAGTCTCTGGGCGTCGATCCGTCAGGTTTTCTCTTTTCGGTTAGTCCTGTTTGTCCTCAGCATGACCTGCATCGTTGCGATGTGCGGCTGGTTGTTCTGGTTGTTTGAACGCAAACGCAATGAAACGGTATTCGGCAGCGGACGGCGACAGGGGGTGTCGATGGGCATCTGGTGGTCGATCGTGGTGCTGCTGGGCCACAAGGGGATCAGTCCGGTCAGCATTTGGGGCAGGGTGTTGGCGACGATTTCGATGCTGGCCAGTATCGCGGTCATCAGCCTAATCACCGGCGTCGTCGCATCGGCATTGACGGTCCGAGAATTGGACATCGGAATCGGGCACCCCAGCGATCTGCGGGATGTCCGTGTCGCCACGGTGTCGTCCAGCACCAGCGCCGAGTATCTCCGCAATCGACGCATCGCCTTTCGCACGTACCCCACACCCGAAGAAGCCATTGAGGCGGTCGATGAAGGCAAAGCGGACGCGGTGGTGTATGACCGAGCGATCCTGAGGTACCTGGCGATGCTGAAGTTCAACGACCGCATCGACGTGTTGCCCGTTTCGTTTAACCTGCAAGAGTACGCGATCGCCCTGAAACCCGGCAGCGACCTGAGGCGACCGCTCAATGAGGAATTGCTGCGGTATCGTGCAACGGACGCCTGGAGCGATCTGTTGTATCGCTATTTGGGAGACACCCAATGATCCGTCTGCGCGTTGTCCCGCCGTTCACCTCGCTGCTCGTCCTGCTCTGCTGCGTGGCCTCAAGCGGCAGCCACAGCTTCGCTCAATCGACCGATCCGCCGGAAACGCTGGCGATTCCCGATCAGCTGGTCGTCGCCACGCGCGACGTTCCGCCTTTCGCGATGCAGAACGAAAGCGGCGGTTGGGACGGCATCAGCATCGACCTGATGCGTTCCATCAAAGCGGACCTGGAAGAGGAATCCAAGCACGAGATCCAGCTTCGCTTTGAATCCTATCCGCTCGACGAGATGCTCGACGCGGTCGCGGCCGGACGGATTGATATCGCCGCCGCCGCGCTGACCGTCAATGCGGAGCGTGAGCGGCGGATGGATTTCACGCACGCCTTCTTCAGCTCCGGGCTGGGCATCGCCGTCGGGGCGGCGCAGCGGAAATCGGGCTGGTCGGGAATCGTCGACGCTGTCCTCTCGCCCACGTTTCTGCGTATTTTGTCCGGCTTGCTGGCCGCGATGTTGATCAGCGCGGTCGCGGTGTACTTTTTTGAACGGAAGCACCACGGCAGCGATTTCAAATACGGGATCGTGCGGGGGATCGGTGTCGGGCTGTGGTGGGCGGCAGTCACACTGACCACCGTCGGCTACGGTGACAAGGTCCCCAAGACGTTGCCGGGTCGGCTGATCGGATTGATCTGGATGTTTTCGGGGCTATTCATCATCGCCAGTTTCACCGCGGCGGTCACCTCGGCCTTGACCGTCAACCAGCTGCGATCACGGGTCGCCGGGCCGGCGGACCTGCCGCGCGTCAAGGTTGCGACGGTGGCCGGTTCGACGTCGGCCGACTACCTGCGCTCGCGTCACATCCGCTATCGTTCCTTCGAGACCGTCGAATTGGCGCTGCAATGCCTCGCCGAAGAACGCTGCGACGCGGTGGTCTATGACGCGCCCATTCTTCGGCACCTTGTGTTCCAAGCCGAGGCAGGTGATCTTTTCGTTTTGCCGGTGACTTTCGAACGCCAGAGTTACGCGTTTGCGCTCCCCAGCAATAGTCCGTTACGCGAGCCGATCAATCAAAGCCTGCTGCATCGAACCTCGTCCGCCGCCTGGGAAGACACGCTACAAAGCTATCTCGGGAACGCTGTTGAATGAGACGACGACGGTTTGATCGCAGGCATTTCGACAATTTTTAACGACCACGTTTGCGGTCGGCATCCAACGCCAGGAATGGGTCAGTGAGTCAGAAAATATTCAAGAAACGGCACACCCGAATTGGCGCCCGCCCCGGCACCCTTGTGATCTCGAAACAGTCGCCGCGGCCGGTCGTTCGCGGCATCTTCTATAATCCAGAAAGCTTCGAAGACGAGCCCATCGAAGATCTGGATCGGTTACAAAAAGCCTTCAAAAAGGAGACGATCGCCTGGATCGACGTGCAGGGATTCGGCGACCGGTCGGTGATGAATAAAGTCGGGTCGGTCTTCGGATTGCACCCGCTGCTTCTGGAAGATGTCGTCAACGTTCCGCAGCGGCCCAAGACCGAACTGTACGACGACCAGCTTCTGATCGTCGTTCGAATGGTCCGCTTGAAAGATCCCGACGATCAGTCTCGCTATCGTGTCGACATGGAACAGGTCAGCATCGTCTTGGCGGAGAACTACGTGATCACGTTCCAAGAACGCTATGGAGACATCCTTGACCCGGTCCGGAAACGGATCAAGGGCGGCAAGGGCATCATTCGACATCGCGGGTCGGACTACCTTGCCTATGCGATCGCCGACACGATCGTGGACGGCTATTACCCGGTGCTCGAAGGCGTCGGCAACGATTTGGAGGCGATGGAAGACGAAGTGATTCGCAACCCTTCGCCGGAAGTCCTGGGCGAGCTGAACACGCTGAAAAATCAGCTGATCAATCTTCGACGTGCGGTCTGGCCGCAACGCGAAGCGGTCAATTCATTGGTCAGGGGGGACTACGCCCTGATCGGCGAAGACGTTCGCGTCTACCTGCGCGACACCCATGACCACTGCATCCAGACGTCGGAGGTCGCTGAAATGTATCGCGAGATGGCGACGGGATTGATGAACACCTACCTGTCTTCGGTCGCCAACCGGACCAACGAGGTCATGAAGGTGTTGACCATCATGGCCAGTCTGTTCATTCCGTTGACGTTCATGGCCGGAATCTACGGCATGAATTTTGAACACATGCCTGAACTGCACTACCGCTATTCCTATCCCATGCTGTGGCTGGTGATGACGCTGACCGGTGTCGCGATGCTGTACTTTTTCTGGCGCAAAGGCTGGATCGGGCGCGGCTAA
>NZ_JBFHKV010000646.1:0-4925 GCF_041595215.1 Stieleria sp.
AGCTGCCGCGGCCTCCGAGACTTCCTCCTCCGCCGCCACCGCCACCACCACCTCCGGCGACACTGCCACCGGGAGGGCCTTGCATGGCGCCCGGCTCAACGGGCAGCCCGGCTTCGCCCGGCGGAAGCGTTTCGGGCTGCGGGACTTCATCTTGGATCAGCTCATCAATCGCGGGCGATTCCAATCCGCTCGGGGCGAGCTGTAATTCCAATTGGGGCTGAAACGCAGGCTCTTGAAGGGTGACCAAGCGACTTCCGTCACCGTCGGATGAATTGCGGCGTGCCAGCACTTCTTCGACCAGCTGAAAACCGACCACGCCGATCCCATCGGGGCCGATCGCGATCAAGGAATAGGACCCTGGGGGCAGCGAATCGATCGAAAACGTCCCGTCTTCGCCGGTGATCGCCTGGGAGATCAGCTCGCGGTTTTGGTACAGCAGCACATTGGTCTCGGCAGCACCGGTCAGTTGGGTTTGGGTGGATCCGGCACGATAAATTCGGCCACGCAGCCCGCCGGCGGCTTGTGCGACGCGTAAGGTCCCCGAGGCGTGTAGCGCCGACATGGCTTTCGGCCCGTCCGCACCGCTGAAATCTGCGACGAAGGGGATCGTCGAGGGCATGTAGCGGATGACCGCGTTTCGGACTTTGTTGATCCGCAGCGGGGCGGCGCCGACTTCCAGTCGATGGTGATGCGGATCCAACGCTTCGTCACGGCTTTCGACGACGTGAATGGCATAGCACGCGGCCAGACTCGGGCCACGGGTCACCAGGGTGTAAACACCGGCGGGAACACCGACGAAGGAATACTGGACATTTGATTCGGCGGAGCGTTGGGCCCGATAGATCGCACCGTCTTGGGAGACCAGGGCAACTTTCACGCTGCCCGCTTGGAGGGTGTCCGCTGGGACGTCCGGCGCTACAATCACCGCGTCGATTCGGCCTTCGGGGCTCGCCGCGACCCATTGCTGGACCACCAGGTGTTGTCCGTCTCCGTCAGCACGCACGAAAGAGCTTGTCAGGAACAGACTTGTCAGCGCAAGCGCGAGGGTCAGTGGGGAATAACGCATCGGAGAACTCTGACAGGCGGTAAACTGGGTAAAAGACGAGCCGGTGAGTCATACTAGCTTGAGGGATTTCCTCGGGCAAGCGAACAGATTGATCATTAATCCATATTCCGTCACAGCCGCCGCGCCTTTGGAGAAAGGGTACTTTGGGGACCATTCCCGTCGAAAGGATGGCGCATTCCTCTATCGGGTGGTCGAAATCCGGCACCCGATCGCGACCGAGTTCGTTTATTCGGGCTGGTGGTTCCGGCAGACGATCGACATCGGCGGCGAGCGGGTGTGGGGCCAAATCAGCTGGCTGGACCTGAAGAAAGAGGCCGAGTTCAGGTTGCC
This sequence comes from Stieleria sp., assembly GCF_041595215.1. Taxonomy (NCBI): domain Bacteria; kingdom Pseudomonadati; phylum Planctomycetota; class Planctomycetia; order Pirellulales; family Pirellulaceae; genus Stieleria; species Stieleria sp. Next base: position 1,397 of record NZ_JBFHKV010000646.1, read on the forward strand.
CGAGTCGGTCGACCCGGCACGCCGGCCGGGCCGGATGGAGATCGACTTCACCCGCGGCCTACGCATTCGCCGGTTTCGCATCTGGATCGCCGACGAACTGATCTACGACGAAGTGGCGTAAGCGCAAAGTGGCCTAAGCGAAAAGTGGCGTAAGCTTCCAGCTTGCGACCCCCACAAGCTTTAGCTTGCCCCCAACCCCCAACAGGAAGTGTCAGCTGGCTCTTCGCACCAACCTTCTCGGGTCCTCAGCAAGCTGAGGAGAACGCAAGCTAGAAGCTTACGCCCCTTACAAGCGTACGCAACGACGAAAAGCCCGAGGCACCTTGTGAGTGCGACTCGAGCTAGTCGTTGGCATGGCCGCCCATTACTCCCGAAGCGTCTCGGGAACGGCCACACGGTTCCTCCGCCCTACGGATGGATTGATGTGAACAGGTGCAGGGGGGAAGGGTTCGGCGTCAACGCGCCGGTTGAGTCGCGACCGGAGGAGGAGTTTTGGAGATCGCTTTGCGACGCACCGGGATCGGAGCCCCCGAGGCGGCGTCGGTCGATTCGGCCGCCGGTCGTTGGATCACCCGTTCGGTCTGGTAACTGATCGGGGCGATCGGACCGGACGGCTGTCCGGGAACCAAGATGCTTTGGCTGGCCGGCCCAGGCGTCGGGGCCGCTGGCTTCGGGGCATTCGGTGCCGGTGCATTCGGCATCGGGGCAGCCGAATTGGGATCGGTCACCGACGGATCCGGGACCGGCATGACCGGCGGATTGATCGGCTCGGGGGAGAGCATTTCGCTCGGCGATCCGAACTGATCCAGCGGCATGTCCTCGACCGGAGCCACTTCGTTGTACGACCGTTCGAACAGTCCCATCGATCCGGCTTGGCCGGGCGAGAGGATTTCTCCGGCGGTTGAATCGCTGAAGCCCATGACTTCGACGGCGTCGGCGTTTTGCACCGGGCCTCGCCGGACCACGCCGGGACGCGTCACACCGTATTGCAATTGGTAGCCGGCTGATCGCTCACGGGCACGTTCCAGGGCGTCACAGTAGGCCTTGCTGTTCCAGGGGCCTTCCTGCAGTGCGATGTTGCTGTTGGCCAGCAAGGTGCCACGCAGGTAGTCGACGTAGTTGATCGATTTGTTGTATTCGACCAGGGCACGGTAGTAACTGATCTGAGCTTCGGCACGACGTTGTTGACTTTGCAGCACCACGTTCACCGGGCTGAGTCCTTTTTGGTACTCCAGCAACCGCGCGTCGACTTCTTGCTCGGCGGCTTGCCATTCGTTGGCCGCGTCTTGCAGCTGTGCGAAGTGGCTGGCCGATTTGCCGATCGCGTCGCTGAGTTGGCTGACGGCCAATCGCTCGGATTCTTGCAGGTACGCTTGTCGCTGGCGGAGCGTCAGTTGGGTTTGACGGATCCGGGCCAGTTCTCGTCGCAGTCCGACGGGCATCGAGAACTCCAACCGTACCACACCTTCCTGGTAGTCGCCGCTGGTCAGTCCGGCCAACGCACTGCTGCCGACTGCGGGGAACGAGTTGTCGCCACCGGGCGGGCCCAGCGTGTCACCGAGTCCGACGAAGCGGTACAGCAGCGACAAATTGACATCGGGCAGGATCTGGTTTTTCGCCAACGCGAGTTCCAGTTCGGCTTGTTTGATCGAGTACTTTTGGCTCCGCAGCTCGGGGCTCAGGTACAGCATTTGCGCGACCGAATCGGTCCATTCAAATTCGACACGTGCTTGGGTCGGTTCGTCGATCGGTCGGATCAGTCGTCCGTCGGTGGCGGTCAACCCCAGCAACTCACGCAGGGCACGTTCGCGACCGTAGACGCCGAAGCGATCGTCACCGGGCAGGTTGGATCCGTTCAGTGCGGCAGTCAAACGTCGTTGCAAGTTCCAGTATTGGCCGACCGACTGCGACAATTCTTGAATCGTCCCGGTGCCGGCGTCCATGTTCAGTTTGGTGAATTCGGCTGTGGCTTGAGCACTGTCGCGGGCGATCGTGGCGGTGGCCACGGCGCGATAGCTGAGGTACAGATCCCAGTAGGCGACTTCGACGTCACGGACCAGGTTGCGAATCTGGTGTTCAAACGTGGCGATCGAGATGTCTTCGTTCATGCTGGCCAGCATGACGGGGATGCGGTTGATGTAGGTGCCTCGGTTTCGCAGCAGCGGGTGTTGGACCTGAGCTTCGACGATCGCGGTGTAGTCACTGGCGAACAGACGCGAAATGTTGCTCAGCTCGGTGTTGTTGCGCGAGTAGACGACTTGTTGACGGGCCGTCACGACACCACCGGTGGCCAGTCGCTTGCTGAGCGCAGCTTGCTGGGTCGAGTTCTGCCCGACCGAGAACTGGCGGTTGATCGTGTTGCCGTCGCCGACGTTTTGCGGTCGGTCGGTGGTCGACGAATCGATGAACCCGCTGACGATCGCATCGAATTCAGCCAAGGCGTCCTCGACACCGCCGATCTGGTTGGCCCGGACGGCTCCACGCGGCAGCAACCGGTTGCCGCTGCCGTCGGTGGTGATCGGAATCGACTGAGTCGTGGTTTGCTGGAGTGCGACGTCGTAGACGCTGCCGAATTGCCCCGGCGAGCCGCTGACGAACTGCGCCGCGATGTTCTGACGCGTCTCGGCGTTGCCGCCGGTCGTCATCAGGAACCGCGCATTTTGCAGCGCCATCGTGACGCATTCTTCCAGCGTCATGTTCCAGAACTCGTAGTTATGGTTCCCCACCGTCAGCGGCGGCAACGACTGAGTCGTCTCCGGCATGCTGGCAACCTCCACGTCCGGATACTCGATCGACGTGGCGGTGTTGAGGTAATGTTGCAGGTCCGGCGACTCGTTCAAAAAGAACGGTTGCGTCGGCGTACATCCAGTCGCCAATACAATCGCCAAAACGAGTTGCAGGTGCGTAGCGATACGAAACAACGAGCGATTCATGCCCTGAGCTTCCCTAGGCCGCGATTTCGGTCACCTTTCGATCGTGAAGGAGGATCACATCGAGGGATGAAGTCAATCGCGAGCAGTCCAAACGGAAGCCCCCCACCAAGATCGCTCCGGCTCACTACGTCATAAACCGTGAGAGATCTTGTCCAAGAGTGGGTATCGGTGGCTGAGTGGGTAAACTTTGACGGTTCTAGTGAAAATTCTGGACTTCCGACCAGTTCGTCCGTGAACCGGCTCCGCAAGCGTCTTTCGACGCCCCCCGAGCCCGAGACCGCTAAAAAGTTGAGCGTCGTTTTCCTCGGGTTGGGGCCCGTAGGCTCGCGCCAAACGGCTGATTATCAACTGACATCAGCCGGTTCGCGCCAGCGTCCGGGCACGTCCGCTTATCGTGATTTAGCGGAAGGGCGCGAGCCCTCCGGTCCGTCGACGCGTTTTCGACGCTGCCACCGGACGGCTCGCGCCGTACCGCTAACACGTTCGGCGTTGAAGTACGCGACCTTACCCCGACGGGGTCAAAGCCAGTAGCCGGAGGTGAGCGAAGCGACACCTCCGGATCCAGCGTCGAAGGTACGCGATCTGACCCCGGCAGG
>NZ_JBFHKV010000647.1:0-4921 GCF_041595215.1 Stieleria sp.
GGATCGACGATCGGAACCATCGCTGTTGACCTTGTTGTTGCAGGCGTCCGGCGAACTGCCGAGCGAACGGGGCGGCATCGAGTTGGTTTGGCTGGATGTCGGCGGTCTGTTGCCGGCGGACCTGGGTGCAGCGATGGACGCGGCCAAGCGTCTCGGTTGCGAGGTCGTGTTTGCGAATCTCGATTCGCCCGGAAATGTCGCAACCGACACGGCGCAGCTTCTCGCCTGGTTGTCACACCAGACCGGTGTTGCCGTCGTGTTGAATCAGCGAACCACGGTCGCGCCAGACTTCTTGGCCCACCCCGCCAAAACCTCGATTCCAGACATTGCGGAATTCCGCGACCGAGACCAGCCTGGTTCACTCGAAGCGTTTCGACAAACAACAAAATTAATTTTGCAGGACCCAACGTTGTTGCGTCGCACGGTGGCGGAACAACCCGGCAGTGAACCGTCCGGCCCAATCAACGCGCTGTTCGGTGAATCCACTCCGGCACTCAGCACCGAGCGGTTTCAGAGGATCGACGGACGAACCGAGGTGGTGGCGCGCGTGCCCTTGGATGCGATCGACGGTCGGTTGCTGTTGAGCGACGACGGACCGGCGCTGCGGTTGCATCAAGTGGAAGGCATTCGACTGTACGATCTGCACGGACAACGGATCGGTGGTCCGGAGCTGAATCATCTCCCCGGCGGCAATCATGGCTGGCCGACGCAAACGCTCGATCATCGGGGCGGCTATGTCGTCGTCCCCGAAGCGACCTCGTGGATGGGAAAAACTTGGAACACAACCGATCCCCAATGCCAGCTCTCCTGGACGCAAGGCACGACTGCCATTGTTGAGAAGACGACCAACCGAACGGGATCGGAACAGCCTGAATCGATTCGCTTGATCGGCAGCCAAGAGACTCCGGACACGCTGATCTTGTCTGCCGTCAGCCGAGTGGAGCAGCTGGAGAGGAAAGCGGAATCAGAAGTCCCCAGCGCCGTCCGCCAGTCGGCAAGCCACTTGTTGAATCGCGGACCGTCGGTTCAATCTTGGTGGTATCGCGCATCGACCAGCGGCGGAGCGGTGCGAGACCAGACCGTCTTGCAGGCATTCGGCGGAACCGCGGCGGCCTGGGATCAAAGCCATCTGCAATGTTGGACACTGTTGGAAACGGGTTGGTTGCAAACCCCGGCGGATCGTCTGGGAGCGTTTCGACGGTCGAGTCCGCAAGCCGGATGGATTTTGGTGCAGGCTGTGAAGCTCCCGGGGTCCCCGAATCAGCCACCACGATTGGTTCTAGCCTCTAGCCTCAAGCAAGAAGCTCCTGAAGATCCTTGGGAACGAACGCTGCACCAACGTCGAGCTTCGGATTCCACCTTTGCCGACGACGGGCGTTTGTGGGTCGATGAGTACCGAGGAACGATGCCGCCGATGTCGATGGACGGCGCCGACGCCCTCTGGTACGCGTTTCATTCACCGGTCGAACGAAGTCCGGCGACGCGGTGGCTGCGACTGTTGGGCGATCCTAACGAGCCGGCAGAACCGCATGATTGGCTGTGGCACTATGACCACGACCCCGCCGCCGAGCTGCTGCATCAACGGTTGCTGGCCGGAGCGAGCCCGTCGGAAATCTTGAGTCGAACACCGCAGCCGGCGGATTCATTGGATGACCCCGTCGCTTGGCGATCTTATCTTTTGGCACTCGACCAACCCTCCCTACGCAAGCAGCACTTAAACGAAGTGGTCGCTGCTGCCGATCACGTCTTAGAACTTTGCCGGCAGCGACTGGGTCAATTGCCCGTGCAGCCGGCCTCTGCCGCGACCGAGACTGAAACGGCTGAATCGGAGCCAGCGTCACCGTTTTCGATGCCGACCGATCCGGCCGGAATTTTGGCGTACGCCTGGGCGGCCGACGCGGCGTATCGTCAAGTCCGCGCGATCGGCTATCGCGAGCTTCCCGATGTGATCGCACAACATCCGATCAAGGACATGGAATCGCAGACCCGCGAATTCGAATCCGCCTTTGCCCGTCTGTGTGGGATCGTCGACATCCTCGACCCGCGTTTTGCGCTCGCGATGGTCCGGCATGAAAGACGGCGTGGGCATCCGGCGAAAGCCTATGAAGTGCTTTATCACCATGCCTACGAAGGCCCGGCCATGGCATGGTACTTCAAAAAGGAACGCGATCTTTGGAGCGATTCCGGTTGGGAACCGCTGCGTCGGCTCGGTCACGCCCGATGGTTTCTGCGGCAAGCAAACGAGCCGGTCATGCATTAGCCGACCGAAGCGGATGCGGAGACAAATCTGACCGCCGAGCTGACACTGCGAGAGCAACGCCCCGCTATCGGTAGGTTGTTGGCATTTATCGATCTCACGTGCGCGTTACCAAATCTCGACGACTTTACCGAGGATAAAAACCAGGATTCCAAGGACCCACAAGACAAAGCACGCACCAATCGCAGCAATCTCAGCGGAGCCGACGAGGAGGATGATGTTTCGCAGATGCGATCCATCCGTTTCTGCCAGTTGCGACCGCCAACGCCATGCAAAGCCGAGAGTGAACAACAATGCCGGAAATACGATTAGCCTGGCAACATTCCATTCCCAATCGGGAATCAGACCGATCGCACCGGCGGTGCTGACCGTCACCCAATAGATCAACGAAGGCGTGACGGTGACGACGACCAACACGAGGGGAAAAAGGGACAGGATATCGCCGATGTAACCGAGAATCACTTCAAACCAGGGATCACCACGTGGCCTTTCCTGCTCGCGAAGCGGTCTGCCGGCGTCCGTCGTTTCCTCAAGCTCCTCCTCTTCCTCCTCGTCGTCGTCGAAACTGAGCTCCATCGAATCCTGCAGCCCGAAGGCCCCACTCGATTCGTCCTCCGAATCGTCAGCGCGGTCGTTGCCCAGCGGTATCCTGCCACCGTCGTTTCCTGTGATCGTGAGCGCCAAAAAGTGGATCCAGCTCACCAGCCAAATCACGGCGCACATGCCGCTGACCGCCGATAGGACGTACAGTCCAACGCGTGCCCCTCCGACGACCTCATCCGACCGCGTCATCAGCCAAGCGACGAGAGAAAAGAAGCCGCAAACGATTCCCTTCAACAGCACGGGAATCGAGTCACGAGCCTGTCGGCGCGGGGGCTCCTCATCGACCATTGCGTTTCACTCGCATCCGGAAATGACAAGTTTCGGAGGCACATCACGAGAAACGATGCATCGTCATTATACAACGCAGCGTTGCACTCGGGCGAATGCGACAGAGCGTTGATCTGCGGTTGATTCCCCGCGAACGACGAATTCTGTGTGAACGCGCGGCGACGGAGGCCACTCGCACGGTTGAGAAACGACGCCCCGGCGTTCGATAAATCCAATCGACACGCACAAGCAGACGTCGTTTGGCGCGGCGGTCGATACAACCTCGGCCCGACCTCGGTTTTCAATGTGTGTTGCTCGATCGGGCAAGACGATGGGGGCAAAACGATCACAGCCTGAAATTGTTTTGCCCCCATTGTTTTGCCGTTCGTTCGAGGATGGAGCAACGATCGTGCAACGGGACCAATAGAACAAATAGGACTTATAGGTCCCCTATGTCCTATTGGTCCTATCGATCACGGGCCCCCTACACCACATCAGCCGGACCAACCGACACAGCTCAGCGGTCTAGCCCGAGTCTGTTCAGCAACAGATTCAGATAGCTGGAACGGACGGTCGTCACCAGACCGAGACGTTCTGCGAGCGCGTCGATCCGCTCGCCCGCGGACTTGACCGCGTCGGGCGAATTGTCCTGCAGCAGCAACTCGAGTTCGGCGAACAGCCCCACCTGATCGACCTGGTCGATGGTCAAGGTGAAATCGGCGTACTGCCGATCCGTCTGTGGCCACGCATACGACCGTCGCTCTTTTCGCACCGTCGCGACCGGATCAAACCCCAACGCCTGAAGCAGACGCGTCATTTGGCTGCCGTCGGCGTCACCGGGTGCCAGACACCACTCGATCTCTTCGCGAGCCTTCAACGCCGATTCACCGACGTCCATCTTGGGCCCCTTGTAGGTCACCGAAGCGACCGAATCAATCAGTCGAATCCGAAACGCTTCCTTGGTCTGCACAAAGTCTCGCGACGGGTGACGGTAGTAGGTGTCGGCGTGGCGTTCCACGTTGCCACCCACCGCACCCATCGCGTCCAAACGCTTGACCAGGTCATCCTTGTCGGCAAGCTCGTATTTCGTTTCGACTTCAAGCATGATGGTTTCGTTAACGCTCTAGACGGCTGAGGATTTGCTGGCGGATCTTTTCATCCGACTCACGCTCGAAGTGCTGGTGCAACGCGGCGAGCGATGGCGGGTCGCCACGCTTGGCAAGCTCGGTGACGGCCCCTTTTCGCACGAACGGACTGGGGCTCTGCAGCTGCGCAATCCAATACGACGTTGAATCAACGTCAGCGGTCATGCGCTGTTTGGTTTGGTCGGCCAGCGTGGCGGCGGGCCGAAATCGTGGCTTCAACAACCGGGCATCCGAGCGGACCGAACCTTCATCATCGGCCGCTTGATTCAACACGACGTCGGACGGTTCGATCGGATCAAGCGTCGCGACCGTCCGGCGATACAGTGTCGGCGTTGTCGATGTCGGCGGCCAATCCGTCCAGCCGGCTGCCTCAAGATCGACCTGATCAATCGGCAACGGTTGATCCTTGTCGGCAATCGCCTCAAGCGGCGGACTGCCGGGTGTGGTCGTCTCCGTCGCGATGACTTGCATTAGCCTGCGATACGTCGCGTCGTTCTCCGCACAGCCCGAATCGAGCAAGTCGCGTGCGGCCAGGCGAGCCAAATCTTGAACGCGGCTCCAACGCGGATCCTGGGTGTCGGAGATCGTGCCGGAGACGGCCGCGAGCTGATCGGCAAACATGAAACGCCGCTCGGCCAATTGATCAGAC
>NZ_JBFHKV010000648.1:0-4915 GCF_041595215.1 Stieleria sp.
GAGACGGACAAGGCGACCGTCCCGGTCCCTTCGTCGGTCAGCGGAAAGGTTTCAAAGATCGCGGTCAGCGAAGGGGACACGGTGCCGATCGGTGGCGTGTTGATCGAAGTCGAAGCCGAATCGGGCGCCGCGGCACCGGCCGCCGAACCCGCTCCGGAAACCCCCAAGGCGGAAGCACCCCAGGCAGAACCGCCCAAGGCTGAAACGCCGGAACCACCGGCCCCGGCCGCGTCGACGCCCGCTCCTGCCGCGGCGACCCCCGCCCCAGCGACTCCCGCTCCCGCTGCCGCAGCACCGCCGGCCCAAGCACCCGCACCCGCACCCGCTCCTGCTGCTGCACCCGCTGCGTCGGCTGCGGCACCGGTCGAGCCGGCCGATTCCGATGGCGAAGGCGGCGTGATTCCGGCCGGTCCGGCGGTCCGTCGCTTTGCACGCGAAGTCGGCGTCGATTTGGCGCGGGTGACGGGAACCGGCGAGGGCGGACGCATCACGCGTGACGACGTGTTGGCGGCCGTTCGTGCCGCCAGCCAATCGGCGGGCCAAGCCGCCGCCAGCCAGGCTGCCGCGGCAACACCCGCCGCCACCCCAGCGGCGCCCGCCGCCGCCGCCGCGGAACCGGCGGCCGCCTTGGGGTCCGACCGACCCGGCACGCCGGCGATGGATGACTTCGGCTCGATTCACGTCGAACGAATGAGCAAGATTCGTAAGACGATCAGTAAACAGATGCACGCCAGCTGGTCGAACGTTCCCCGGGTGACCAATTTCGATGACGCCGACATCACCGAACTGGAACATCTTCGCCAGACCAGCAAGGACGACTACGCCAAGCAAGGTTTGAAATTGACGACGATGCCGTTTTTGATCAAAGCGGTTGCGACGGCCCTGAAGCATCACCCGGCGATCAACGCGACGATCGATCAAGAAAACGAGCAGTTGATCTACAAAGACTACGTCAACATCGGCATCGCCGTGGATACCGACCGTGGCTTGGTCGTCCCGGTGATGAAGGATGCCGACCGGATGAGTGTTCCCGGTGTGACGCGAACCCTGGCCGAAATGGCCGGCAAAGTGCGCAGCGGGCAATTTGCCGTCAACGACCTTCGCGGCGGATCGTTTACGATCAGTAACTTGGGTGCGATCGGCGGGCAGTATTCCACGCCGATCATCAACATCCCGGAAGTCGCGATTCTGCTGGTCGGCCGCAGCCGCAAGCTGCCCGTCGTGATGCCCGACGATTCGATCCAGCCGAGATTGATGATGCCGCTTTCGCTTTCCTACGACCATCGCCTGGTCGACGGCGGCACCGCAGCACGGTTCCTCAATGACGTGATCGGCCTGTTGGAAGCGCCCAGCCGTCTGCTGCTGGCATTCTGATCTCCATTTTCGATCCCGTTGGTGACATTGGGGGAACGAGAGTTCCCTAGTGGTTTAATGCTTCATCCACCCCGCCCAAGACGATGGGGCGGGCATCGGACGCTGCGGGGTTTTGCGAGCCGTGCCGACTAGAGCGGCAGCGGCTAGCGCGAAACTGCGGTTTCCGGCAGGATGTTGACCGGTGATTGAGCACGTCTGATAGACTATTCTGTTCTAAGGTCGTGTCGTGGCGCCGTCGGGCTTCTCTGTGTGCGCCCCGAGGCGTCGTTTGCCCACCACTATCCCATCAAGTTTCCAGCTTTTCTTTCGGAGATTGTCGTTGATGACCAACGTGTATGGCCCGCTCCAGGTACTTGGGCTCCCCAGCCGATCCAGTGTTGTTGTCAAGGCCGCGATGTTGATCGTCACGGTCCTGTTTTGCGTCTCGGGGCCGGTTGGAATGGCGGTGGCTCAAGACGAGGCAATGGATGAATTCGCCGACATCGCCGGTCCCGGCGAAGAGGCCGCGGCGCCGGCCGCTGATCCCGCCGGCGGCGGAGGCGTCATCGGGGATGGAGCCGCGCCCGGAGGCGGAGGCGGAGGCGGGGATACAGCGCCGCCCCCATCGGATTCGCTGCTGACCTGGGTGCTCGATTCACTCGGCTACACGTATTTGATCATCTTCCTGCTGCTGTCGGTCACACTGGTTTCGCTGTTTGTGATGAACATGCTGGCCGCCCGCCGCGAGACGCTGTGCCCAAATGAACTGATCGAAAGCTTTGAAGAGAAACTCAACGCGAAGCAGTTTCAGGAAGCCTACGACATGGCTCGCACCGACGAATCGGTCCTCGGCCAAGTGCTCTCTGCCGGCCTGGCAAAGATCTCCCGGGGCTACAACAAAGCGATCGAAGGGATGCAGGAAGTCGGTGAAGAAGAGAGCATGAAGCTCGAGCACCGATTGAGCTACATGGCACTGATCGGAAACCTGAGCCCGATGATCGGCCTGTTCGGGACAGTTCAAGGGATGATCGCATCGTTCCGCGTGATTGCCACCAGCCCGCAAACACCCAAACCGGCTCAGCTTGCCGAAGGGATTTCGACCGCGTTGTTCACCACCCTGGTCGGCTTGGCCGTCGCCATCCCCGCCATCGCGGCCTACAACATCTTGCGAAACCGGGTCGCGCGGTTGCTGTTGGAAGTCGGGGTGCAAAGCGAAAACTTGATGAGCCGTTTTGAAGACATTCAACCCGGAGGCGGCGCGCAGTGAAGGTCAAGTCCAAGAAGCCGAACCTGGCCGAAGGCGATTTGACTCCGATGATTGACATGACGTTTCAGTTGATCGCGTTCTTCATGGTGCTGATCAACTTTTCGCAAACCGAGTCAAACGAACGGGTCGTGTTGCCCAGCAGCCAATTAGTCAAGCCGCCGGAAAAGCCGCTGGAGTTTCCGATCATCTTGCACGTCGCCAAAGACGGCGAGATCATTCTTGGCGGCGACAGCTACACCACCGAAACGCTCAGCACCGGACTGCGCCGTGAACTGGCCGTCTTGAGAGCCGAAAAGAAATCACCCAAGGACGCCAACGTGATCATACGTGGTCACCAAGACGTCGCGGCCGGCCAGGTTCAAGAGATCATCCGCGTCGCTCAAGATCAGCAACTTGAGCAATTCGCGCTGCGCGCCAAGGAGGATCGATCATGAGAATGCGGCATGAGGTCGAGCACGAAAAGAACGAGTTGAACATGACCAGCATGATCGACATCGTGTTTCTGTTGCTCGTGTTCTTTGTGATGACGTTCAAAATCGTCGAAATGGAAGGCGACTTCACCGTCCGGATGCCCTTGGCCGGTGACAGCAATGCCACCTCCGACGTCACGGACCTGCCACTGAAACTGCGTCTGCGGGCCGACAATGATGGCAAATTGACATCGATGTCGCTCAACGAAATCAATCTCGGCACCGATTTCACCAAGCTCCGCGCCAACGTGATCGGCTTGGTCGGAACCGATGAACCGGCCGAAGATGACGATGGCCCCGAGATCGAAATCGATACCGATTACAACCTTCGCTATGCCTACGTGATCCAAGCGATCACGTCGGTCAGTGGCTACCGAGACGATACCGATCAAGTCGTCAAATTGATTGAAAAAATCAAGTTCGCCAAGCCGCGACGCTAAGCAACGAGCGGGCGATGGCTGTCTCCGGTCGCGTAGCTGCCGTCGCCAGACGGCGGCCTAAGGGCGGCGGGCTTGGAGACAGAGGAACGGCAGAATGATGGGAAGGCAGAATGATGGCGTAGCCCGTGATTCTGGATCCGCGGACTCAATGGACAGCACATCATTCTGCCCCGTATTATTCTGCCAATTCAAATCATCCTGTCATTCCGCCACCTAGGACACGTTCGCGACGAGTGTCTGGCCCGCATTGCATTGCCGTCGGACGCGGGTTTAGATCGACAATCGCAGTCGTGAGACAGCGGGGCGACGGTGTGGATCGCGACTGGTGGCGAGCAGCGATTCCGCTCGATCCATCAACTCCGATTCGTCATTGCTGCTGCCGGTGGTGTCGGTGGCCCGGAAATCACCGTGGCAATGTCCGCAAGTCATGCTTTTCCCGAGGCAGTGGATGGGGATCAAGCTTTTGCGTCCACAGATCGGACAAGTCTTGCAGAACTTCAGTTGAGGCATGCGATCACTCCGTTGTTTAAAAAACATCGCTGAACGAGACGCCGCGGGAATTCGCAAAGCGTCGGACAGCGCAAACCCGAGACAAAAAACGAGACACGTGCGGTGACGGACGAGTTCGGTCCATCACTTCGGGACGATCACTCGCAAGCGGTTCTCGACCGGCGCTGTCGCGTCGACCTTTCGTACAATTTCCTGTGCCAATTGTTTCAGGTAATACGATGTCACTCGCCCTGACAGCACGATTCGTCCGTCGCAGTAGTCACATGCGACGTTGGCGAGTTGGGTATGACCACTTTCGCCGAGCGTCCGCAGCAAGATCTGTCCAAGCTCTTCCTGTTGCGTTTGTTTGAAGTCACTCTCTAGCACCGTTGGTTTCTGCTCCTTCATAAGTGGCGCGCATAACATCATCATCTCCTTGCGTGAATGAGTCGTTACCGCAGCGAAGCCGATTCGACAGCAAAGCCGGTCATGCTGTTGGGCGAAACGGTTGCCCGTTTTGCTACGGCCAGTTGATGAACTCTCCAGGGACTACAATTTCCCAAGGTGCCCGGATCATCAGGCGCAAGAATCTTTCTTTGATGAGAGAATCACGATTGGTCGCCAACCGCGATTGGGCCGATTCTAGAGTATGCCCAGTCGCCGTCAACTGAAGAGACTTTCACTATCGTCGAATTCAACCCAGAACAAGTGACGTTCTAGCAAAGCGCATGGTAGCGGAACGGCGCGAGCCGTCCGGTGCCGCCGCAAAGCGGCGCGAGGAGATCGCAGGGCTTGCGCCCTGCCGCTAACAGGGGAACGAAGCGCATGGTAGCGGAACGGCGCAAGCCGTCCGGTGCCGCCGCACGGCGGCGCGCCGGACCGGAGGGCTCGCGCCC
>NZ_JBFHKV010000649.1:0-4913 GCF_041595215.1 Stieleria sp.
ATGCTCAACATGTGGATGGATCCGCGTTGGATCCGGACGATCGGGTACCAGAAACCGACGCACGTCGAAGCGGCACGCCCGCGGTTTTGGCGTTACTGGCGCGACATGCCACCCAAAGGCCGCATCGGCTTGTACCTCAGTGGGCGTTACTCCGAGCCCTTGCTGGGCAGGGTCTACGGCGAGATCGACGAGCGGGAATTTGACAATCACCTGTCCGAAATCATCCGCTTCGAAAACGCATTGGTCGACGACGGCGCACTGATTTTGAAGTTCTGGATGCACCTCGGCTCAACCCAGCAGGAAGAGCGGCTCCGAGAACTCGAGGCCGATCCGCTGCTGAGCTACCAGGTCACCGAGGAAGACTGGAACAACCACGAGCACTACGACGATTTCATCGCGGCGGCCGAGCGGCTGATCACCCGCACCAACCGCGGCGCCGCGTCGTGGCATATCGTCGAAGGGGGTAACGAGAATTATCGACACCTCCGCGTCGGCGAAATCATCGCTGCCGAGCTGTCTCGCCATCTGGATGCACAAGAGCAGAAAGCGGCCCATCAGTCGGCGCCGGTGCGGGTCGCCAGCCCCGACATGCCGAAGGTCGACACGGTCTTCGATGCGTTGGACCTGACGCGTTCGGTACCCAAATCGGAATACAAGAAAGAGATCAAGACCGGCCAGGCTCGACTCGGTGAACTCGGTCGCAAGGCGCAGGCAATGGAGCAGTCGACCGTGCTGGTTTTCGAAGGTCCCGACGCCAGCGGCAAAGGCGGCGCGATCCGCCGCACGGTCTGGAGCTTGGATGCCCGCACCTACCGCATTTACCAGTTCGCCGCACCAACCGAAGAAGAGCGTGCCCATCACTACCTGTGGCGTTTTTGGCGTCATCTGCCACGTGCGGGAAATGTTTCGGTGTTCGATCGAAGCTGGTACGGGCGGGTGCTCGTCGAACGCGCCGAGGGCTTCGCCACCGAGGACGAATGGCGGCGGGCCTACAACGAGATCAACGACTTCGAACACCAGATCGTCGACCACGGCATCCTGTTGCTCAAGTTCTGGCTGCACATCGACGAAGATGAACAGCTGAAACGCTTCAAGAAGCGAGAGAAGTCGCTTTACAAACACTGGAAGCTGACCGACGAAGACTGGCGCAACCGCGAACTGTGGCAGGCCTACAAACAGTACGGCCAGGACATCATCCAGTACACGAGCACCAAGAAAGCCCCCTGAATACTCGTCGAAGCGAACAACAAGCAATACGCACGCCTGAAGGTCTTGCAGACCGTGATCGACCATCTGCAAGAACGCCTCGGCTGACCGCGCGTGCAAGCTCGCCGGACTAACCGACCAACGCGGCTTCGATCGAAAGGCCGGGGCCGAAGCCGAGCATCACGCAGGGCAAGGATTCCGGTTCTTGCAGCAACCGCTCCAAGATAAACAGCACGGTCGGCGAGGACATGTTTCCGTATTCGGCCAGAATGCTTTGCGACACGGAGAGTTCTCCCTGTCGAAATCGCAACGCGTCCCCACAGGCCTGCAAAATTTTGGGGCCGCCGGGATGAATCGCCCAGCCGCGGATGTCGTCGATCGTCAGACGATGTTTGCCAAGCCAATCCCGTAGCCAGGGTTCCAACGTCCGCTGGATCAACGCCGGCACACGCGGTGATAAAGTCATCTGAAAACCGTGGTCTCCGATCCGCCAACGCATCAAGTCTTCGCTGTCGGGCAGGATGGTGGATCCGGTCGCGATCACCTGTGGGCCTCGCGATGATGACGGCGCCGCACAGGCGACCAGCGCGGCGGCTCCATCGGCGAACAGTGCGTTGGACACCACACGCTCGGGGTGCCAGCCGTATTGTTGATGCAGCGTACACAATTCAACGGCACACATCAGAATCCGCAACTCGGGATTCGAACGGGCAAACGACTCGGCCACCCGAAGTCCGTTCAGGGCACCGTGACATCCCATGAATCCAATGTGCGTGCGGCTCACCGACGGGGCGAGCCCACAGCGTTTGATGATCGAAACGTCCAGCCCGGGCGCGTAAAATCCGGTGCAGGAAACCGTGATCAGGTGATCGATGTCTGCGGCGTTGAACGACGATCGATCCAACGCTTGCAAGACCGATTCAGAACCCAAGCGGCCGGCGTGACGTTCGTAAAGCTCCATTCGCTGTGCGGTCGTCGGCCCACAATCCTCGGGGCTCGATGCAGGTGCGAAAAACGTTTGGCGAACCGGTCGCGTCTTTTCCGCGACGCCGGTCGTCGCCAAAACGCGATGATCCCCTGTGTCGAAGTCACCGTTTTGCGAGACGGAGGAATCGAATCGTGGTTCGGAGGATTCCAAGGCAACGCTATGGCGATAGCGGACCCCGGATCGCTGGTACAGCGCCGACAGCAACCGCGCTTGCTTGGCGTTGTCGCAACACAGCGTTTGCGCGATCTCCGCGGCGGAACTCTGGGAGATTCCATGAGCCGGCGTCGCCGTGCCGAGGCCGTCAATGATCATGCTCATGTTCCTATCCGATTCATCTGATGTTGATCGGTAACCGACTTCGACCGATCGTTTTGTTCCAACACGTCAATCCGTTTTACTTGACACGCCGTCTCGCTCCCAGGGGCAAACACCAATTCCCGGCCCAGCGAAGGGAGCAAAACCGCGGGCCAAACGATCGAATCGCCAATCGGGGCGGCGGTCAGCAGTAGCGCGCACTCATTCATGTTTCTCCGCGACGATCGCGCCATATTGCATCGCACCGCTTCGATAGGCATTCAGCAATGCATCGAAACCGTCAATGAAGTCGACTTGTTCACGATCCAGGACACGCGCCAGATGTCGAACGCCGGTCCGCTGGACACGTCGTTTGCAAATTTCCCAGGTGCGAGCCACTCGATCGGTCCATTCGACGTTGTGTCGAATTTCTAATCCGTTTTGGACCATCCACTCGGCGTAGTCGCGGCGGGTCGCCAAGGAGGGACAGACGAAACGTTCACAAACCTCTTCACATTGCCTTCGGTGCCCCGGTTGCGTCGTGTCTTCGCCTTCGAACCACACGCAAATCGCCAGGCGTCCTCCGGGCCGAAGCCACTCGGCGGCGCGTCGGACGAATCGAGGTTTGTCGAACAGATGCTCGGTGCATTCGACCGACCACACGACATCAAAACTGGCGGGTTGAAACATCACACGCTCGGCGTCTTCGGCCAAGAAGCGTGTCTGGCCGGCGACCCGTTTAAGGCGTGAAGAGAACGCAGCCCAATTTCGTTGGACCGGGCTGAGCGTGACGCCGGTGACGTCGCATCCGCGCAGTTTGGCAAGCCGAATGGCCGACCCGCCCATCCCACAACCGATATCCGCCACCCGGTCCGCGGACGTGATGTTGGCCAAATCGGCCAGGGTGTCGGTCAATTGGCATTGGGCTTGGTAAGCCGACGTGTCGTCCTCGGAAACGTTTTCGTCCCACAGCCCATGGTGAATGTGCGGGCCCCACAGCAATCGGTAGAACAGCGTGCCGAGTTGGTAGTGGCTGCGGATGGAATCCTGCTTGACTCCTTCGACGGCGATCATTGTTTTTCTGGCTGCGGTGTGGGTAACGCTGTGAGCATTTTTTAGCGGTAGGACCCATTAAGAGTTGCACGTCTCATGCCAAAGACGGGGGAATCGATGAGCCAACGGCCCGGCGTCTTTCCAAGGGCACGGTTTTTGGGGAAAGTTCGCGGGTCGACCGTCTTCGTCATCGCCCGGGGCAGCCCCCGTGGCCGGCAAAGCTGGACTTGATTTGCCATGGGGTGGATCGCTTTTTACATCTGCGGCGATGAAGTTTGCCGTTTCAGGATCGGAAAACCGTGTGGAACTGGAATTGCGCCAGCCGAGATGCTAGTTTCAGTCCTGTTGAAACTTCTCTTGCGCGCAAAAAGGCGGGTGACTCGGATGCCGATCATTTTAGTCGTGGACGATTCGGACGTTGATCGCCTGTTGATGAAAGGGCTGCTCAGTACCGACGTGGATTGGTTGGTGTCTCAAGCCAAGAATGGGGTCGAAGCGGTCGACATGGTCACCTATGCGTTGCCCGACGTCGTCGTGACCGACCTGAACATGCCGGAGATGGACGGTTTGCAGCTGGTCTCGCACATGGCGGAATCCTTTCCCGAAGTGCCAGTGATTCTGGTGACTGGAGAAGACGATTCGGAAATTGCACTCAAAGCTCTGCGTCACGGCGCCGCCAGTTTTGTCCCCAAACAGCAGCTCGCCGAAAGTTTGCTGGAAACCGTCGAACAGGTGTTGGCGGTCCGCGACGCCGATCACTATGACGAACGCGTCGTTCAGCTAACCACCAACACACGCTACCGATTCGTACTCGACAACGACCCCACGTTGATCTCTCCGGTCATCGACCGCATCCAACAAGGGATGATCGCGATGCATCTCTGTTCGGCAACGCAGAGAATGCACATCGGGATCGCGTTGGAAGAAGCGCTGTTGAATGCGATGCTGCACGGCAACCTCGAAGTGCCGTCGAACAAACTGCTCGAGATCCGCAATCTGCTGCACGAAGGCAAAACGTCGGAGATTGTGGAAGAGCGTCGTAGTGAACAGCCTTATGCCGATCGCAAGATCCACGTGGCGGCTGATTTTAATCGCAGCCGAGCCCAATTGGTTGTCGGAGACGGCGGATCGGGATTTGATGTCGAAAGCGTCTGGCCCCAATCCGCCGAAGACCGGATCAACGAGGAATCCGGTCGCGGTCTGCTCCTGATCCGAACCTTTATGGACGAAGTCTTGTTCAACGAGACGGGAAGCGAGTTGCGGATGACGCTCAAGGAACTCCGCCCGCAGGCGAGTTGAGCAAGAAACCCAACCCACGTGTTGGCAGCCCGTAGGCTTACAGCAAACGGTTGAGGCTCGCACCAAACGGCTG
>NZ_JBFHKV010000650.1:0-4912 GCF_041595215.1 Stieleria sp.
CCCCGCAACGACGTCGAGGTCCACGACCGTCTTCCAGTCCCGATGCTCGAGCCGATAACTCACCACGCGATCGTCGCCAGCTCCTTCGCTCCTCTTTGTGACGACCAAATCTTGTGCCGCTGGCATCGATCGATCAAAGATCACGCTCCAAGCCCCGCCGACGACGCGGCGATACTCGGCAAGCCGATCGGCCGCCGCGGCAGTGTCGGCCGCCGGATCAGGAATCAACGCGTTTAACTTTTGATCACTCTGCCGCTTCCACCAAGCCAGCACCTTGCGTTCGTGCGAAATGGAGACCTCCGTCGGCGCCGGATGACCGTCGTCCCAAACCTTCATGTCCGCTTCACTGAGCGGTTCGAAATCGCTTTCCACCAGCGGCACATCGGCGGGCAACCCCAGGTGCTTGGCCATCCAGGGATACATCATCGCGCGTGTGACGTAGTTGTAGTTGTGCGGGTAGGTGAGCACGTCACCACACATCACGTTTTCTTTGACGCCCAACATCGCATAGAGTTGTTGCAACTGGGGAAAACCGTCGGTCAGCATGTCCTTGGTCCAGTCATTGGCCGCCGTCATGCCTTGCGGTTTAGGTGCGAACAGGGCAGCCAGTTCGACATTGCCGGTCCCGATCCGCAGATAGTTGCAGTTTTCGCAGTAGCAACCGCCCTGCATGGACGTCGACACCATCCCGTTGGGAAATCCGACTTTGATTCGCGGATCGATCGCGCCCAAGAGAATCGTTTGCGTCCCACCGCCGCTGCCGCCGGTCACGCCCAATCGATTCGGATCGACATCGGGTAGCTCGGCCAAGAAGTCCAGCGCGCGGATGGCATTCCAGGTCTGCAGCCCCATCACTGATTGCAAATTCAAATCGGCGTCGATGCTGTACAGACACGGCTGCTCGCGATCGGACTCTTCGGGTCGGGGCTGGGCATGGCGATGCGCGGTTTCGAATTCGATCTGCTGCGAATCGGCATAGCCGAGCATGTCAAAGATCAACGTGACGCAGCCCATGCGTGCCAGGTGCGCACAGCGAGCCAGCTTGGGGTAACGCCCTGAATTCTCAAAGACCTCGCCGCCGGATTGGATCTGTTTGGCCAGTTCGCCGTCGCTCAGTCGCATCGTTCGGCCCCCGTGTCCGTGAGGCGAAAGCACGGCGGGACGTTTGCCATCGACCAGTCCAAACGAATTATCTGCCGCAGGACGGAACAGCATCCCGGTGACGAAGTGCCCCGGCAGCGATTGAAAGTAGACCTTTTCAACCGTGAACCCGTCGCGCTGGATCTTGCCGTGCAAGACCGGCTGCAACGCAGTGCGGTCGGGCATCGGCCAAAGCCCCGTGGCGACCAACACGCGACGACGTAACGCATCGGCCCGGTCGTTCCAGCGGTCGACGGAATCCGGCACCACGAAGGGGAAGTGGTCGTTGAGTGTTTTGAGGTCTTGTTTTTCCGACTGGGCCTGCGACGTCATACCGGATGAAACGACGACCAGGACGACGAGCGGCCAAACGAAGAAACGCGGCATGGCGGTGGGACTTTGATGTGCGTGGCGGGAGGGGAAGCAGGCCTATAGAGTACCAAACCCGGCGGTGGCCTTGGTGAGACGGGGATGGCAGAATGATGGGATGGCAGAATGATTCCGGCTCCGCGAACGGATCGGCCAAACTATCATTATCGCCCCGTATCATTATCGCCACTTTGAATCATCCTGTCCTTCCGCTCCTGCAGCACCAGCCATTCCCGGCGACTCGTTTCCTTCGTGCACGGCACATTGGCCAAAAGTGACAGATCTCCTAGGCTAGGGGCGAGACCATCGAATCCTGCCATCGTCCCCTTGGACCGTTCGCCCATGTCCGCACTGCATGCCGATTTTTACGCCGACCAGATGGTCCAGCACGAAACGGTGCTGGAGCAAAACGAGTGCATCGCCGAAGCGACCTATCGGCTGCGAGTGTCGGCCCCGGGGATCGCATCGATCGCGGTTCCCGGCCAATTCGTGATGATCCGCCTGGCGGGCGTCGATGCACCGCTGATCGGTCGAGCCCTGGCGATCTGGGACGTGCTGCCGGGCGAGGATGGCAAACCGAAATACATCGACCTGATCTACCTGAAAAAAGGCAGCTTCACGACGGCCTGTGCCGAAAGTCCGCTGGGAACCAAAGTCAGCTTGTGGGGGCCGCTGGGCAACGGTTTCTCCGCACGGCCGTGTGACCGCTTGATCATGGCTGTCGGTGGGATCGGGCAAACACCGATGTTGTTGCTCGGACGCGAAGCGATCGGCAGCCAATCGTTCGGCCGGCCCAATGGCTGGGCGAACCACGTGGAACTGATCTACGGGGCGCGGCGTGAATCATTGCTCGCCGGCGTCCCCGATTTCCGCCAGGCCGATTTCGACGTCCAGCTCTGCACCGATGATGGATCCACGGGCCGACAGGCGCTGGTACCGGATGTCTTGGCCGCCCGGTTGGATGAACTCGATGACGCCTCTTCGGTTCGCGTCGTCACGTGCGGACCGGAGATCATGATGGAGAAGGTCGCCGACGCTTGCCGACAACGCGGCGTCGATTGTCAGGTTTCGATGGAAACCCCGATGGCCTGCGGAATCGGCATCTGCTTTTCATGCGTCGCCAAAGTCAAACAAGACGACGGCGAGTGGGATTACAAACGCACCTGCGTCGAAGGCCCGATCTTTGACGCCGACAAGATCGTTTGGTGACATCGATCCCGATGGAGGTCACGCTGTGCGCGACGGCAGGTACACGACGGGCGGCATGCACAGCATGCCCTACGCCATCAACAGTGCTGCTGCGCCGAGCCCACCGGCGACCAGGAACCCGGTGGCATCGATCAACGCGATCCGCCAAATCGGTTCGGCTTCGGTTTGGTAATACGCGCGAACGCTTTCGCCGTGCAGCCAAGCCCAGATACCGGCGCCGATCAGGATTCCTCCGACACCCTTGATGATGCTGAATTCCACGTCGTCTGCCATCGCCTCTTGCGCCACTTCGAAAAGCTTAAACGCCAGCCCCCAACCATAGCTGAGCAAGACGACATACCAGCACACCCGGCCGCGGAAGAAGCAGCAGATGCTGGTCGCCAACGACAGGGCCGCCATCAACCCCAGCATCCCGGCGATGAGGTAATAGACGAACCCCACCACGTCGGCCATGGCATCGTCCATGTCCTCCAACATCTCGGCATTGACGAAGCCGAGAAACAGCAGCATCAAGCCGCCGTAGAAGATTGCCGAGAGTCCGTTGATCAATCCGATAAAGATCAAGAAGGGCGGCCGCGGCGCCTCCCCTTGCATCACCAACGCTTCCCCCCGCCGGTCACTTCCCGAAATCGCCTCGTTGAGCATTTTCGCCGCGTTGGCGCCGGGCGCCTTGACCGCCACCTTGGCTCCCGGAATCTGAACCGCCTTGATCGGCGCCAAATCGGTTTCGGTCAACTCGTCGAACAACCCCGCTGCCGCCGCGGGTGCGGGCGTCGCGAGCGGTCGAGACTGGGCGGGTGCCCGTGTGGCGGCGGATGCTCCCTGTCGCGTCTGTCCGGGCGGCTTGGCCTGTGCCGTCGTCGCCGCAGGTCCCCCGGGTGCCCGCAGCTGTTTCCCGCACTTGCATTTGACCACCTTGCCGGCCGCCGTGTCGGGGATTTGAAGCAGAGACGCGCAGCCGGGGCACTTGATTTTCATGGATGGAAAAGCGTTCTTGGCAAAGGAAACGATGGCGATTCGGGGTGCCCATCTTAGCAACTCAGTGCCATTTGTCTGTCAAAATGCCGCGTCAGACTGGAATAAATGGGCTCGACCGGTTCATTTTCGTGCGGCAAGTTTCCTGCCCCGATTTTTCGGCCCACGCTATCTGAACAGTCGCGGCAACCCTTCCCCGACACTCTGCGCCTTTTGACTCAATGCCGCGTTCATCAATTCGATCGCGATCCGCGACTCCAGCGTCACGCCGGCACGGACACCGACGCAGGGGTCATGACGACCTTTTTCAAGCTGGAAATCGATCTCGCTGAGATCTTTCGTGACCGACTGTTGCGGCTTATTGATCGTCGAGGTGGGTTTGAATCCGACGCGAAACACCAGCGGCATGCCGGTGGTCATCCCGCCGATCAGACCGCCATGGGTGTTGGAAACGTACCCACCGCTGCGGATCGGATCGTTGTTCTCGCTGCCGACCCGCTCGATCACCGCCGCACCGGCGCCGACCTCGCAGGACTGGACCGCGTTGAGCCCGCCGAGCGTTCCCATGATCCGCACCTTTAAACTCTGATACAGCGGATCTCCCAACAGCGGCGGTACATTGAGCGCCACCACCTCGACTCCGGCACCGAGTGAGTCGCCGGACTTGCGCGTCTCTTTGATCAGCTCCGCAGCCTCGGACGCAAAACCGCTGTCGATCGACGGGATGACCGCAGCGTCGATGTCTCGCTGCATCGCGGCGATGGTGTCGGCATCGATCGTGACCGAATCCTGTTCGGCCAACAGTGCCTGGCAGCGATCGGCCAGCGAAACGTTCGCCCGCAGCGGTCCGACTTGATCGATCGAGGACAGCAACACGGTGCCGAAGGTCTGTTGCAAGAACAATCTGGCGATACTGCCGCCGACGACATCACTGATCGTGACGCGGTAACTGCTGCGCCCGCCGCCGCGGACATCGACGAATCCACGCGACTTGTGATACTTCACCAGATCCGTGTGCCCGGGCCGGACCTGGCCCTTGGGGCCGATGAATTGCGTGTAGTCACCCGATTTCTTGCTGGTCGACAGCACCATCGCCGCGATCGGCTCGCCGGTGGTGTATCCCGCCTCGTAGCCCTGGGATTCAAAACTCGCCCCCTCGACCTCGACGGTGATTTTTGATTCACCGCGGGTTGCGTCTCCCAGCAACGCCTCGTGATCG
>NZ_JBFHKV010000651.1:0-4912 GCF_041595215.1 Stieleria sp.
CTGGTTTGCGATCATGATTGCCGCGCGAAGCCGTTGATCGGACGGTCGCTCTGCATCACGGACATTGATGATTGCTGGTTGCAATTCCTCCGTCGAAAGTGGACCGAGTTGTTCCAGCGAGACCATCAAAAGCGGCAGATCAAGACGCAGCAACTGATCGATCAGTTCGGCGCGTTGTGACCGATCGGTCTGCAACAGGCCGAGTTGATTGAGGATCCGTTCGCGACTATTGGGCTTCGCATCGGACCATGACCTCCGCAGCGCGGCGGATGCGAAGTCACCGTGGTCGCGAATCTGATCCAGCACTTCACTGAGTTCGGCCGTGCGGACGGTCTGGAGTTGCAGCACGGTCGCCTGGGCACTGGACCGTCTCCAGACGCCCCAACCGACGGTGGTGACGATCATCACCACCGCCAAAATCAGCGTGCTTCGCAGCAGATGGTTGCGCGTCGCGGACCGCATCATCCGTTGTTCAGTCGCGTTCCAACGATCCGGTGACGACAAGATCCGGATCGAAACCCAGTCGATCCACGAGGGCGCAAATTTCGGGGCCGGTTTGACAGACCACATCGAAGCATATTCGGCCAACCGAAGTTCGGCGCGTCCCCGCCGCGTTTGATGTTGTCGCCGCGTGATCCATCGTTCGACCGCCGGGACCAAGTAATCATGCGTCAATTGATAAAAGGCGACACCATCGCTGGACTGGCTGATGCTTTCGTCACCACTGGTTGACCCCGCCGGGTCGGTGGGTGTGATCAAACGCAACTCCTTGTCCAAGATTCGAATCATTTCCTTGAACAAAGCCGGTTGCCCTTGGTAGCCGGATGCCTCCAACAACACCGTCTCGGACTGCATTTTTCCTTTGATGTCGACGTTCGGTTCGGGCAACAACAATCTCAACACTTTTCGCACCGCGGGTTCATGAGTGCGTTGTGCCGCGGGTGCCAAATCGCTGCTGAAGGATTCCTCCAAGAACTGCAATCCGATTCCTTCGATGCCGCCCATTCGATCGATCGTTTGTTCGTCCCAGGGCTGAGTTTTCACCATTTCGACGAACAACGCCAGTCGTACCGGAAACACCTTTCCGCCCCGGGTGAGCCCTTCGATCGATCGATCTAAAAAGCGGTTCTGCGGAATCGATCGGGCGGAGACCTCGGCGGGGATTCGGTCGTACGCGACGCCGAATTCCGCCAGGACTCGGCGGGCATGTTCGGGGCTGAATAGATCCACCAACGATGCGTTGTGGTTCTGCCGAACAGGCACTTCCAGCGCGGCCATGAACCGCGACAGTGCCAACCAGAAATCATCACGCACCAGCAGTAAACACTGAACGGATTGACCATCGCACTGGCGCAGCGCGGCGGCCAGTTCCGATGACTGTTCGTCACCGCGACCGTGCAGCCATTGTTCAAATTGATCGATCACCAGTAGCAACTTCGATCCGCGGGGCGACTCGCCACCGTGCCGCAACGTCGCGAGGGCCTCGGTCAACGTCGCGTTCAATTCAAGATCGGGATGGCGTTTCCGAATGCCGCGCAGCAATCGCATCTCGGTTTCATCGCGTGTCGCTTCGACGAACACCGTGGTGACCGAATCTCCCAGCAGCGGCAACAACCCCGCTTTGACAAACGATGACTTTCCACATCCCGAGGGTCCATACAACACGCCCACTCGCGGCCATTCGCCGTCGTCGCTGGCAACGATTCGGCGCTGCCAAAACCGTAAGCTTTCGGGCACCCAATCGCGGTCTCGCGGCCCGGGGATCAGCCGATGAAAAAAGTCTGCGTCGTGACGTCCATACGAACGAAGCCCACGCGGAACGATGCCCGGGGCGACCCGCGATGTGACCGCCGAATCGGCACTCTCTCGCGAATCGACTTCGACCGATCGATCCTGACACGATGACAAGAAAAACTCGATGTCGTCGACAAAATCTGACGCGGTTCCGTATCGATCTGACGCCCGCTTGGCGAGCGCCTTCATGCAGATCCGTTCCAAGTCACGCGGGATCGAACTGATCAACTGCCTTGGCGGTCGGGGTTCCTTTCGCAGCAAACTTTCGACGATCGAATCATGGTCGCTTCCAGCGAACGGTCGATGCCCGGTCAACATCTGATACAAGATCACGCCGAGAGAGAAGATATCGCTGCGTCCATCCACCAGATGGCTTTCCCCACGTGCTTGCTCCGGACTCATGTAGGCCGGCGTCCCGACGCGTCCTCGGGATGACAAAGCCGATTCATCGCGAAGAGCCAGCCCGAAATCGGCCAAGAACGGTTTCTCCGCCTGAGAGAGTAGGATGTTACCGGGCTTGATGTCGCGATGCACAATCCCCTGCGAGTGGACGTAACTGAGCGCCTTGGCGATCTCCGCAAGCACCTCCAGCGCATCGCGAAGCGTCAAGGGTTGGGCGCGAATGCGATCGGCCAAATTGGAACCGTCGATGTAGGCCGAGACGATGCAGGGCAGATCGTCGCTGCTTCGCAGGACATCATAGATGCCAACGATGGCGGGGTGCTCCAGTTTGGCGAGCGTGCGAGCCTCTTCTAGATAGCGATCCAACTGAGCCGGTGACGTGATTCGATGCCGGTGCGGAATCTTGATGGCAACGTGGCGTTGGAGTTGCTCGTCGTAGGCTTTAAAAACACGTCCATAGCCACCCTCACCCAGCAATTCTGAAATCTGATAACGCTCCGAAACACGGGGCACAGATTGCCGATCGAGCGATTCGATCGAAATGGAACGTGTCTGACCAACTGCTCCTTCATCCCCATTGTCGTCTCGGGACGCCGGTAGTAATTCACCAAGGTCGAGTTCAATCAAGGATTGCTTCGGCGGGTCGCCATGCGCATGCGGCATAAGAGATTGATCTGCAGAACGTTCGATAGGAGCAGCCCCCGCAACCACACATTGTAGTCGTATTAGCCGCAAACCGGTTACACTGATCGGAAACCCCGCCCCGGCCCCCAAATTCCCCTCCCCCGTCATGAATCCGCTAGCTCTGCTCCCTTCGATCGTACTGACCTTTGGATTCTCCCTGATGATGTCCGCTTTGCCGCCCGCGTCCGCCCAGTCGTTGAATTTGCAACTGCGCTACCAAGCGCCCACCGCCGAAGGGTCACCTCGATTCCATCGTTTGACCCGCGACGAACAATGGGATCCGGACCGCACGGCCGTGATCGTTTGCGACATGTGGGATTCCCATCACTGCGTCAACGCGGTCCGACGTGTCGCGCAGCTTGCCCCCCGAATCGATCGTTTTTGCGACACGTTGCGAGAACGAGGCGTGACGATCATCCACGCCCCCAGCAGTTGCATGCCGGCCTATCAAAACCACCCGGCGCGCGCCCGGGTCACGGCGATCCCGGCGGCCGCCACGATGCCCGCTGACATCGCCAGCTGGTGTGATCAAATCCCTAGTGAAGAGGCCGCTGCGTATCCGATCGACCAATCCGAGGGCGGTGAAGACGACGATGCCGACGACCACCGTCAATGGGCCGAACGACTGGCTGCCATCGGGCGCAACCCGCGGGCGCCGTGGCAACGCCAAGTCGACGTGATCGGCATCGATGACCAGCGTGACTTCATCAGCGATAGCGGCACGGAGATCTGGAGCATCTTGACCAGTCGGGGAATCGACAACGTCATCTTGGTCGGCGTGCACACCAACATGTGTGTGCTGGGACGCCCCTTCGGATTGCGCCGGCTCGCCTCGGCTGGCAAAAACGTCGTGTTGGCGCGCGACCTGACCGACACCATGTACGACGACCGAGCCTGGCCCTATGCCAGCCACTTCACCGGCACCGATTTGATCGTTGCACACGTCGAACGCTACGTGTGCCCGACGATTTCAAGCGATCAAGTTCTCGGCGATCAAGCGTTTCGCTTCGCCGGCGACCACCGCATCCGTCTATTGATGCTGGTCGCCGAAAACGAGTACCAGACCAACGAAACGCTTCCGGCGTTCGCGGCAAAACATCTGTCGACACACTTCAGCGTCCAGTTTGCCTGGGGCAGTGACACCGAACGCCACGAGATCGTAGGAATCGAGCAGTTGGCCGACGCTGATGCGTTGCTGGTGAGTGTCCGTAGGCGCGCTCTGCCGCAGCGCGATCTCGATTTGATCCGCGAGTTTGTCCGGCAAGGCAAACCCGTGATCGGCATCCGCACCGCCAGCCACGCCTTTTCGCTACGGGACCAACCCGCACCGGACGGCAAAGGCGTTTGGGACAGCTTCGATGCCGATGTGTTCGGCGGTAACTACACCGGCCACTTCGGAAACTCACTGAAAACCACGCTCCGCCGGCGCACCGATGCGATCCATGATCCGATCGTTTCGAGCACCGGCGCGATGAACATTCAGCCCGGCGGATCGCTCTACAAAACGGCGCCGCTGGCAAAAGGCGCTCGAGTCTTACTGGAAGGAATGGTCGAAGGTGAAACGGCCCAGCCGGTCGCATGGACCTTCATCCGCAACGACGGCGGACGCTCGTTCTACACCTCGCTGGGACACGTCCAGGATTTCGAGCAAGCCGAGTTCGAAGCGTTTCTCTCGGCGGGGATCCACTGGGCCTGTGGCCTGGAACCCCACACGCTGGCCGAAGTCGAAGCGCAGAACAAACGTTACGCCGCCGGCGGTGGAAAGCAACGCAAGTGAGCGAAAGCCTGCACACCAGCGCACGTTGGTGTCTAGCCTTTAGGCGATTCCTCACGCGCTGCGAGGGATGTGAAAAGTATTGCTGATGCATTTCGCTCCCCACGGCGTCATGGGAACATTCACGGACGCCAACCACATCGCAGTTTCACGCCAGCGGCGTGCCACATCAAAGCTTGGGGTCGCGTTGGCGCACCCCAAGATCCGGTCACCTTCAGGCCGCCAACCCCGAGGGGGTTGAACAGAACAACACGGTTC
>NZ_JBFHKV010000652.1:0-4904 GCF_041595215.1 Stieleria sp.
CTGGGCGTTTTGGAACACACCATCCGATTCACACCCAACCAATTCGATGTTCTGCCCCGGCGTGACGAAGCGACGTTGCCGGCGACGTTCACGTTGGTGAAGTTTCGATCGAAGTATTCAATCACCAGCGAAGCTCTCACCCTGCAGTCGCTTGCGGCGACAGCCTTCGGCGGACAGATTTCGGGAACCGCAACGGTGCCCCGTGATGGCGACGGTGATTTGGTTGCCGGATTGTCAATCGCCGACATCCGTCCGAACGTTCGAATCCCAGTCCTCGGCAGGATTGCCCCAATCGCCACCGCCACCATCGCGGGAAACATCGACTGGCGTGCTCCGATCGACAAACTATTGGATCCCAATCAACACGCGGGCACTGCAACACTGTCTGTCTCGGAGATCAAGATCAACGAAGAAAGGGTCGGCGAACTGGCCGCAGAACTTGTCGCGAAACAAGGCGAGTTAGCGTTGCAAGCGAGCGGCGATCTGTTGGGCGGGACGGTCAAAGTGCGAACCATCGCCAACATGCTGACGACCGATCGTTGGTCTGATGTGATGTCCCGACTCGGACAATCGGCCTTTCGTTTCGAACACTTGCCGATCAACCCATTGGTCGATCTGTCGGTCGGTCGTCGCGTCGGTCTGACGGGCCACGTGAGCGGCGACATCATCGCCGATTTTGATTCGCAACCAACGGACCCAACAAATTTCAGGGTGAAAGTGTCCGCTGAGTTGTCAGACGTCAATTATCGCTCGCGTCTTCTTTCGCGAAAGCTGACTCTGAACGGACGACTCGAAGAAGGTGTCTTGGTGGTCCAACCGCTATTGGGCGACTACGCAAATGGATCGCTACGGCTTGACGGTCGCGTCTACTTGTTTGACCGTGACGAAACATTTCGCCCACGTGCAGACCTTCGTTTGGTTGCGTCCAGAATCCAACTCGATCGCGGACTGTGGTTTCTGGGCAGCAAGGCAGAGCGAATCCAGGGACGAATCTCTACCAAGGCAACCATCACCGGGCGTCAAGACTCTGTTCGAATCCGAGGCAGCCTGCAGGGACGCGAGTTGGCCGCATACGACTTGCCGATCGGCGTGGCACGCGGTGCGCTCGTTGCGACCGCGAATTTGAAAACGTGGCACTGGGATTTAAGCATCCCGTCGGTTCGATCAAGTGTCGGTGGCGGACAACTCGACGGCGAACTGCACCTCTCCTCCGGTCGTCGTGGAGGCGTTGACATGACGAGCCGGTGGAAAACGCGGAGAGTCGACGTGTTTCGATTGACCAATCCGTTCGGGCGATCCAGTTCACTGGCGACCGGAGAAGTCACGGGCGAAATCTCACTCGGTGGCAAGTCCGTTCGTTCGGTGGATGACCTCGCCGGTCGATTCGACTTTCAGTTGGGGCGAACGCGTGGTGCCGCGATTCCTGGCCTGATCGCGGCGTCCCAGTTTCTCGGCCCCGTCTCACTTGCCGGTCAAACCTTCGACGTGGGGGAAGCGAAAGGAATGATCGGTCAGGGCGTGGTAGTGATCGATGAATTCTGGCTGGGTGCCGACAACGCATTGGTGCGAGCGGACGGGAAACTCTACCTCCGCAGCGGTCGCATGGACATGATCGCACTGATTGCGACCGGCGACTATCGTGACATCGCCGCAAACCTTAGCCAATTGGCACAGAAGTATGCACTGCGTTCTCTGCTGCCCGCATCCGCGATCTTCAGTGTGACCGAACTGTTTCGCGATCGGACCGTGGTCATCGCGGTGCTGGGAACAACCCAAAACCCGATCGTGCGATTGCGACCGATCGAAACGTTTCGTGAAGAAGCCGCGCGGTTCCTGCTACGCGAAGGCCAACGGCTTCTCCTTGCGGGGACCTCATTGAGCGTATTGAATGGATTGGATGGAGGTTCATAGTTCTATCGCCAACACGATGCGTTCCGGTACTGTCGATGGCGCGTGTCGCCATAGCAAAACGGTTTTCAGCACGCGCGACCCACTCATCGAGCCGATTGTCTTTCTGGATAGTGTTCCATAACAATGGGTGAAGCGATGCAACGTTCTGTTTACCAAGGTCTGCTTGTTCTGGCAGTTCTGTTGACGGCCGCGAATAGCGGCTGCGCACCCTTGGGGCTTTCACTGTATCCTTCGAACTCGACGCTCACGACGGAAGCCAAAACCGTTCTCGAAGCCTCTCGCATCCCCCACGGCATACCGCGAGAGAACGCCAAAAGTGCGTTGCCGCTACATTCGCTGCAACCGGGCGATGCACTGCTGATTGAACCTGTCAATCAGGACCGCGATCTGCGTTTACCGGCCGACCAATCGGTTCTTGCGGACGGAACGGTCGACCTCGGTCCCTACGGCCGCGTCATCGTTGTCGGCAGGAATCTGGAACAGGCTGAAGCGTTGATTGAGAGGCAGATCACCGACCAGATTCGTCAGCAGATCTCAGCCTGTAAACCGTTCGTCAGTCCCGACGTCAAGGAATCACTCTCTAAGCCCCCGCTTCCAGACGACTGCGACACAATCGCCATCAACGTCAGACTGCTCGAACCTGTCCATCGCTTTTACGTCTTTGGTGAAGTGAACGCGCCCGGTTCCTTTCCGTTGACAGGCTCCGAAACGGTACTCGATGCGATCGTCAGCGCCGGTGGACTGACGTCAAGCGCCAACCCCTGTCAGATCCTGCTGGCCCGACCGACCGATCCCGGTGAGTGCCGCGTCACATTGCCGGTGTGCTATCGCGAAATCGTCCAAATGGGCAACACCGCAACCAACTATCAACTGCAGCCCGGTGACCGCGTCTTCGTCGCCGCACGGTCTTGCATGGACGAACTCATGTTCTGGCGGGCAAGTCAGACTTGTTCCCGTTGTTCCGGCTGCAACCGGGCCTGTCGCCACCCAGAACATTCGACGGCAAAGCCGATGATGATGGTTGACCAGACCATGATTTCACCCGGCAGCGTGGGTTGGACGCGACTGACTGACGATCCGCTTCGACCAAGTGATCTGATGGACCTGGATGAAGTCAACGAGCGCTATCAACCGAATTATGACAAGTATTTCGACGATGATCTGCCCGGCGAACCAACGGGCTCCAAAGCCGGCAACTCGGATGTCGATGGTGAATTAGAGTTCTCGCCGTTGTCAGAGTGATGGCGAGGGAGCCGGGGCAGCGGCGTTGCCCTGGGACGTTGGATGGGTGAGCAATTCATAGACGGCATCGAAGGCTGGCTTGGGCCGTCGGTTCCGATCGAACAGCAACGGATGATTGACTCGTTGCCAAGGGAAGTAGTTCAGCCAACTTTGTCCGTCGTGAAGGTTCCAGAATGAGACTCTCTCGATCAGGTCGCTGTATTCGTTGAACAGCCTGAAAAGCTCGACGTACTGCTCGACCAACTGTTTCTCGATTTCCGGTGGCATCCCGTCTTGGTAGGGATCGAAGGTTTCGAGTTCGTCGCGGTACTTGCCGTCATCGGCCCACCAGCGGCCGCGTTTGACCACGTCGATGTCGAGTTCTGAGACAACGACTTTGATGTTCAATCGGCGAAGTCCATCAAACGTCGCTCGCAAGTCGGCAAGCGAGTCGTCGCCCAGTTCAAAGTGCCCCTGCATTCCGTACGCGTCGACCGGGGCACCGGCCGCTTTCAGTTGTTTCAATAGCTCGATGAGTTTCGCCCGTTTGTCCGGCTGGTGCCCGTTGTAGTCGTTGTAGATCAGCAGCGCGTCCGGATCTCGGGCACGAGCGGCTTTGAACGCGGTGACGATAAAATCGATGCCCGTTGTTCTTGAATACACCGAATCACGAAGCATGTCGTCGTTGCTGTCGCCGATCGCTTCATTGACCACGTCCCAATGCGTGGCGACATCGGCGTAGCGACCGACCACGGTGTCGATGTGCGTTTTAATTCGCTGAAGCAGCCGTTCTCGGGAGACGGGCTGATCGCCTTCCTTCATCATCCATTCGTCGGTGCGATCATCTTTGGCCCAGACGAGGCAGTGGCCGACCAAGTCGATCTTGTTGGCACGGGCAAAATCCGCAAACGCATCGGATGGTTCAAAGTCCCACCGATCTTCCTCCGGATGGACGCTTTGCGGCTTCATGCAGTTCTCCGGTGTCACGATCTGAAAGTGTTGCCGAAGCAACGCGACATCTTGAGGATTCTGAAGCACGTCAACGCCGACTCCCACGCCAATCTTGAATCGTGTACCGACGGCATCCTTCAGTGATGGGGCGAGCTGCGAGGACTCGAAACCCGCCGGCCCGAACGGATACGTCGTGATTCCGATTCGGTCCAGCAATGCTCCGTTCTCGCGGTACTTGATCGTCAACAGGTGCTCGCCGGGTTCCAGCGTCCATGCAGCGAGTTTGACCCATTGCCAGCCGTTGGTCTGCAGTCCGTTGGCGGCCACGAATTCCTGGTCGTCGATCTTGAGCCAGAACGAGTCATCGTCCGCGGAAGGGCAGTTCACCCGAGCGTGCGCGTAGTACGTTGCGACTTTTGTCGTGGTGAACGGGACCGTCAACGCGGCTGTGTCGCCGACTGGGACGGCTTGTGGGCTGTCGAGGTCGGGTTTGATCGTCAGGTACTTTCCTCCAGAGGCCTGCGGTTCGCGCTCGATGATCCAGTCCGTTCCATAAGCGGTCGCTTCAGCCTCGAAGGTCAAGGTTTCGATGGATGCATCATCTGGTGTGGGGAAAGTGGATTTCCCTTTTGCCCAACCGTCGTACCAGAACTCGTGCTCTACCGATTCATAAGGGTGTGGGGTGACGGTGGTGTTCGCATCCGTCTTGCCCAGCAAAAACTTGTCGACAAAGGCTTCGACTTCCGGACGCTGACTGGCGGGGAGTCGACAATGCGGGTGACCGGCGACGATCGAAAATCCGAACCGGTCGCCAATTCCAA
>NZ_JBFHKV010000653.1:0-4904 GCF_041595215.1 Stieleria sp.
AAATCTCCGCCAGTTTTTCCTCTGGCAAACTCAGCGCGCCACCGGCGCAGGATGTGGTCAAGACGCGCCGGCCCGTCGGATCGAAGACCGCCGAGGTGATCGTCGTCTCGGCTTGCAACTCCAACAGCGGCTTGCCCGTCAGCGCGTCAAAGATGCGGGCCGGCAGCGGGCCGGCGAAGTATTTCGTCGCGGGTGCCGCGGTGACGATCCGTTTCCCATCGGGACTGTATCGAGCCTCGCCCACGTCCGATTCGTTGTCCAAGAACAACCGCTGATGATTGGCGTCAAACGCGGCCAACAATGCCGTTCGGCCCTCCGCATCGGGATGACGCCGCACGCCTTCACCGGCGAGCGCCAGGGACAGATTGGGATCGTGGGGCAGTTCGAGCGCCGCCAGCGCGATCAACCGACGACCTTCGGATTCGTTGAGCGCCGCCGCCAGTTCTGTGTTCTTGGCTTCCACACGGATCCGAGATTCGGTTTCCGCTTGGACGGCATAGGTCAACGAACCGATCGACGCAACGATGGCGATGGCCGATGCAACGACCAGCGAGTTGACCAAGGAGCGATGTTTTCGTGCCCATCGTCTGGACCGTTGCGACAGCGTGGGCTTTCGGGCCCGAATCGGTTCGTCCCGGAGATACGCCCGTAGATCATCTGCCAATTCCCCGGCCGTCTGGTACCGCTCGTCGGGGTTTTTGGCCAAACACTTCATCACAATGATCGACAGTTCTTCCGGCAGATCGCCATTGATCTTGCGTGGCAAAACCGGATCGTCATACGCAATCTGTTGCAGAATTTCGGCGCGCGTTTTCCCGTCAAACGCTCGACGCAGGGTGAACAACTCATACAGCGTTGCCCCCAACGAGAAAAGATCGGAACGATGATCGACCACCAGCCGTTGCGCGCATGCCTGCTCCGGACTCATGTAACGCCACGTGCCGATCACGTCCCCGGATTGGGTCAACTCGGCTTCCCCTTGCACCTGCGCCAATCCGAAGTCCGCGACGTATAAATTCTCCTGCTCATCGATTAGCAGGTTCGACGGCTTGATGTCGCGGTGGACAATCCCCAGATCGTGGGCATGCTGCAGCGCGTCTGCAATCTGGATTCCCCAGCGGGCAAATGTCGCCACATAAGATCGATCCGCGAGCCGCGCCCCGGAGCGGTCGCTGCGGTGAGATCCGGCAACGTCGCCGGAACCGCGATCGGTCGACTGGTTTTGAATCTTGACCGTCGATTTCCGCGCCAGACCGTCTGACCCTCCCTGGGACGACCCCGCCTCGCGAAACTCCGAAATCCGCTTGGCCAGATTCTGTCCCCGGATGTACTGCATCGCATAGTAATAGATCCCGTCGTCAACGTCGGATGCGAACACGGTGACGACATGGGGATGCTCCAACTGTGCGGCAGCCTTCGCTTCGATTTGAAACCGGGCGAGCGCCGAGGGACTGATCACCGCCGAGTTCAGCGGCAACACCTTCACGGCGACCGTTTTGCCGAGCTTGACGTCTCGGGCGCGAAAGACGATTCCCATCCCACCGCGGCCGATCCGCTCGAGCAACTCGTACTGCCCCAGCCGTCGCAGTTCACCGCCGTTGGGATTGATCGTGAAATCGCCGTCCGTGTCGCGCCCCCGAGTCGCACCGAGGGCTTCGGTCAGCGGCAGTTGTTGATCCGTCATGATGATCGAATCCAAGGTGGCCGGAAATCGATTGCGATACGTTGACAGGTCGACCGGGTCACCCGCCGCGTGTCGGAGATCCAATTCGATGCGCAACAGCTGGCGAATCGCTTCGGAATGATTCGCCGCTTCGATCCCCTCGGCAAAATCTTCGATCCGAGGGTTTTCGCCGACGACCCACGCCCGCTTGAATTCTCGGCAAACCGCATCGATTTGGTCAGGACGACCATTTTTCGAATCATTCGTCATCGAAAACACCGTCAGCCAATAGAATATTGCATCGTGCCACCGCGAAGCACCGCACCACTGCGAAGCGTGGTGCCACGACGAGTGCGATGACAACCTATTGTACACATTTCGTTTGAACAGGAAATTTTTGATGATCAGGCACACCGGGATTGTTCTCGCCTTGCTATTGATGTGCCATTGGCTCCCTGCAGCGGATCGGCCGAACGTGTTGTTCATCGCGATCGATGATCTGCGTCCGCAGCTGGCGTGTTATGGCCAGACGTCGATGCACACTCCCAACATCGACGCCTTGGCCAGCCGTGGCGTGTTGTTCGAGCGAGCCTATTGCATGGTGCCGACGTGTGGTGCGTCACGCGCCTCGTTGTTCACCAGCATTCGCCCGGCGCCCAACCGCTTCGTCACCCACCTGGCCTGGGCGGAGAAAGACGCACCGGGAATTCTGCCGCTGCACACCCATTTCAAGAACAACGGCTACACCACGATCAGCCTGGGCAAGATCCTGCACCAGATCAACGATCACGCCGACGGCTGGAGTGAGCCGGCGTGGCGATCGAAGCAATCGGGCTACCAAAACGTGGAAGCGATGCGAGAAGCGATCGCAGAAAACAAACGCAGCTGGCCAAACAAAAATAAACATCGCGGCCCGGCATTCGAAGCGTCCGAATCCAGCGATGCCGATCATCCCGACGGCGACTGTATCAATCAGGCAGTGAGATACCTGGAAGGATTCGCGCGGTCGCCCGACCAGCCTTTCTTCCTGGCCGTCGGACTGCTCAAGCCACACCTGCCGTTCAATGCACCGCAAAAGTACTTCGACCTGTACGACTTCGACAAGATCGACGTGCCCGACAACTACGAGCTGCCGACCGATTTGCCGCCTCGGGCGGTCCACAATTCGGGTGAATTGCGCGCTTACGCGGGAATCCATCCGTCAAAACCCGTCGATCGCCTGACAGCCCGAAAGCTGATCCACGGCTATTATGCCTGCGTCAGTTTCGCCGATGCCAATGTCGGCAAGCTGCTACGCAGTCTCAAGCGACTTCATCTCGCCGACAACACCATCGTCGTGCTCTGGGGTGATCACGGATGGCAACTGGGCGAACACGGCATGTGGAACAAACACTCCTGTTTCGAAACCTCGATGCACGCGCCGTTGATCGTCGCGGCGCCGTCGCAAACAGATGTGCAACCCGGCACGCGGACCGCCGCGCTGACGGAATTCATCGACATCTACCCGTCGCTGTGCGATCTGGCGGGTCTGCCAACGCCCGACCACGTGCAAGGCAACAGTTTCGCCCCCTTGATGAAAGACCCAAGCCGATCGGGCAAACCGTTCGCCATCGGACGCTTCGGAACCGGAGACACGATTCGCACGGATCAACTGCGCTACAGTGAATACATCGACAAGAATCAATTCGTCGGCAGCATGCTGTACGATCATACCGCCGACCCCGGGGAAAACCACGACATCCGATCGGATCGTCCGAAAGTGTCGAAAGAGTTGGCCGAGTCGCTCCGTGAACACAAGGGCAAGTGATCGGCTGATATGAACCGGTTCGGTGATCGATAGACAATTGGACAGATGGAACTCTTCTGTTTCCGGGCTTCATCGCGAACAAACATCGAAAACGTTAGAGTCAGGAACTCTTAAACCGTCTGTGTCCCATTGCACCAGCACCGAGCCGGCATCACATTTGAACCGCACACACGTCGAGTCGGTCGCAGCAAATGAGTTCCCATGCCCCTCGTTGACTTGCCTGCAGAGCATGCCATGAACTGGCAAATCCTGGCGCAGGGACTGGTCGTGCTCGGCTGTCTTGGTATCGGATCTCGAATGGGCGGGGTCGCCGTGGGACTCTGGGGCGGCATCGGCGTGCTGCTGCTTTCCACGTTTTTTCATCTGGAGCCAGGTGGCTTTCCCATCGCGGCGATGACCATCATTTTTTCGGTCGTCACGGCTGCCGGTGCGATGCAAGCTGCCGGCGGGATCGATTATCTGGTCGGCATCGCACACCGCATTCTCAGGTCCCGGCCGCAATCTGTGACGTACCTGGCTCCTTTCGTGTCATGGATCTTTACGATCGGTGCCGGTACGGGGAATGTCTACTACTCGCTCCTGCCAGTGATCGAAGAGACCTCGTACAACAACAAAGTCCGGCCGGAACGACCTCTCGCACTCTCACCGGAAGCCTCTCAGTTGGGGATTACCAGCAGCCCGGTCTCCGCGGCGATGGCCGTGATGCTGGGCCTCGTGGCCCCGCTGGGATTTGAATTGAGCCAGATCCTCCTGATCGTGTTGCCTTCGACGGTTGTTAGCATCGCGGTGGCCGCGTTCATTCAAAACCGAGTGGGAAAGGAGTTGGACCGCGATCCCCGGTTTCTCAAGCGTTTGGAAGCTGGCGAAGTTCAGAAACCAGATTACACACCGCCCGATCTGGAGCAGATAACGACGAGAGCCAAATGTAGCGTGTATGTGTTCCTGTCTGGCATCCTGCTGGTGGTCTTGTTCGGTTTCGTTGATTCGCTCCGGCCACAGATCGAACTGTCGGATGGCTCGACCAAACCCATGGCTATGACCCAACTGATCGCCATCGTCATGATGGTGTCCGGGGTCGTGATCATGTTGATCGGCAAGGTGAATCCCGGAGCGATCCCCAGCAGCAACGTGTTTCAGTCCGGGATGGTGTCTGTTCTGGCGTTGATGGGAATTGCCTGGATGGCGAATACGTTTATCGGCGCGCACAACGAGTTGCTGTCGTCGGTGATGCTGGGACAGGTGGAACAGCGTGTCTGGGTACTGCCGGTCGCCTACTATGCGACGGCGGCGTTGACGACCAGCCAGTCCACGGCCACCCTGATCGTTACGCCGGTGGCAATTGCCATGGGGATCTCACCGGCGATGATTGTCGCTTCGTGGCTGGCGGTCATTGGGATCCACTTCTTTCCCGCCAATGGCAGCCAGATTGCCACG
>NZ_JBFHKV010000654.1:0-4904 GCF_041595215.1 Stieleria sp.
GATCCTCCCACCACGGAAGCCCCCGCAACCGACGACTCGACCGATGAGGACCCGATCGCTGCGGAGCAACAGTCGGACGCCGTGCTGTTTTGGAATGATGTCTTTGGCGAAGTGTTGGTCGATAACACGGAAAAACAAAACCCCGGCTACGCGTCGCGCTCCAACGCCATTTTGAATTTGGCCATTTTTGATTCGGTCGCAATCGCGTCGGGCAATTCCGACGGAGCGTTCTATCACTACGACAGCACCTTGACGAGCACGACAGGCGACGTTTCCGCGGAGGTCGCCGCAACTGCTGCGGCTTACACCGCGCTGAGTGGCCTGTACCCGGACCAACAAGCACAGCTCGATGCAGCCCTGGAGGACTGGATCGCGGCCCAGGATTCGCAAGTCGATCTTGCCGACAGCTTCGCGCTCGGTGAAGACGTGGCCAACCAAATCCTGGCGCTCCGCGTCGACGACGGTTCGGATGTGGTCGGCGAGTACACCTACACCGACGAAGCCGGATATTTCCAACCGGACCCGTACAGCCCAAACGTTCCGGCTTGGGGACCGAATTGGGGTGACGTGGACACCTTCTCCATTTCATCCGTTGACGAGTTCTCCCCCGACTCCCCGCCTGATCTGACCAGCGAAGAGTATGCGGAGTCCTACAACGAAGTGTTGGCATTGGGTTCCGTCGATAGCACGGAGCGGACCGCCGAGCAAACCGAAATCGGTCTCTTCTGGGCCTATGACCGCGAAGGGCTCGGCACACCGTTTGGGCTGTTCACTGACGTACTGGAAAGCGTCGCGACTCAACAGGATAATACCTTCGAAGAAAACGTCGCGCTATTTGCTCAAGCCTCCGTCGCCATGGCGGACGCTGCGATCGTCGCTTGGGAGACAAAATTCAGCGAAGAGTTTTGGCGGCCGGTCACTGCGATCCAACAAGGCGATCGCGATGGGAACGAGCTGACCGAAGGCGATGAGGATTGGACGCCGTTGGGAGGCCCCGACGGTGACGGAGACATCGTCGGATTCACGCCCCAGTTCCCGACGTACATCTCCGGCCACGCGACCTTCGGTGGTGCCCTGTTCGGGACGCTGCAAGATTTCTATGGAACCGATGAGATCTCGTTCGAAGTGACGTCCAGAGAGTTGGAGATTCTGTTGGAGGATCCCGAGTTGCAGGAGGCGTACGGTTTGGACCTCGACGACGCGACGCGTCAATTCGATTCGTTCAGCGAGGCGATGGCAGAAAACGGGCGCAGTCGAGTCTACTTGGGCATCCACTTCGACTTCGATGACCTTGTCGGCCAGGAGGTGGGACAAGCGATTGCCGCCTCCGTCGCCGCAGACTTCGCCGCACTCAACGAATCCTCCGGTGCATCCGACGGTTCGGATGCATCAGACTCCTCGGATTCATCCTTCGCAATCAGCGGAGCAGTCGTCGCCGCGCCGGAATTTGATGATTTCACTGCGATCTCCCGCGAGGTCAGCGACACGGACTTGAGCCTGCTGGCGCAAGATCAAGTGAATCAACGTGGCAATCAGCGGTTGGACCAGGCACGCGGTCAAACCGGTGGTGATCGACAAACGGAGAAGAACGAGGGCGTGGAAGGCGTGACCGTGGAGTTGCTCGACAGCGCCGGCGAGCTGGTCGCACAAACCACCACCGACAGCCGCGGTCGATACACGTTTGACTCGATTAGCGATGCGGAGACCTACCAAGTGCAGATCGCTTCAACCGACATGTGGATCGTCCTCGGTGAGGATCTGCATGAGGTCGAACTGACCGACGTCGACAACCTGATCATGCGGATCAATTTCCAGGTGCAATTGGCCTGACCCGGGATCCATCCTTGGCGTTGGACGCTTTCCGCCCGACGAACACCCCAGTTTTCCGTCCAGATGCGGATTTAGGGTTAGGTTTGTCGAGCGGAAGAGGGGAGCAGACTGTCACTTGCAGAACGATGCAATGAATAATGAGCCCACGGATGGCAGTGCGAGCCCGCGAGTTTTTTGCCCCCTGTCATCCGTGGGTTCGCGCTGCTAGCCGTGGGCATTCTTTTCTTGGGCGACTGTCGATCGAACGACCTCGGGCGGAATCACGCCAGGGTAAACACTGACGCCGCAACGTGCACTTCTTGCGTTCGGGGGGCGGGAATCCATCGTTTTCTTCTGAAAGGAGCGGTTTGCCGCTTCCACGTGGAGGCGGATGCGGTGAAACTCAACCGTCTATCGCGTGCCCGATCCGGTCATCGCGGACGCATACCGAGAGACGCTGCCCCAGAGTTTGCCGTTGATGTTTGACAGGATGAGCGAGACAACGATCCTCGCTACAAGTTGCGCTTGGACGCGTCGGTTCGGGATCGCTCTGATCACGCTGCTTTGCTGCATCGCGACGCCGGCAGTTGCGGTTTCGCAAGAACGATTGGTCGATCACTTTCCCCAAGCGGCCGAGTCGGGCTGCATGGCGTGTCATGGGGAAATCGAGCCGATTCGCGAAATCGGTTCCGAAATGCTGAACCAAATCATGGCCCGCGGGAAAGAACTGGGTGATCCGGCCGGTTGTGTTGTTTGCCACAACGGCGATCCCACCGAGACCAAGGATAAGGCGATTGCGCACGGCGGCGACAACTTCTTTCCCGATCCTGGCAGCCCCTGGGTGAACGAAGAGACTTGCGGCCAGTGCCACATGGAACAAGTCGAGATTCAGTGGAAAAGTCTGATGATGACCGAGGCGGGCAAGATCCAGGGAACGTGCTGGTCCTTTGGAGCGCTGACCGGTTACGAGCACAAGTTCGGCAACTACGCGGTGGAAAACCCCGCAGACCCCGGCGCGAGGCTCGGCACGGACGCCTATCGCGACTACATGGAACGGTTGCGAAAGCTGGAACCCAACGTGTTTGTCGATCGGCATGAACCCCTGCCCGACGCCGTGGGGTTCGATGAATTGGACAAGCTGAACGACAACCCGGAACTCGCTGCGTTCACCTACATTCGTCAGGAATGCAACCGCTGTCACCATGCCGTGAAAGGGCGATCTCGGCGAGGCGATTTTCGCGGCATGGGGTGCTCGTCATGCCATCTCCCTTACAGCAATGAAGGCTACTACGAGGGAAACGACCGATCGATCCCGACCGATGAGCCGACGCATCCGCTGACCCATCAAATCCAAGGAACGCGTGAAGCGACCGTCACCGTGCATGGAACGAGTTACCAC
Organism: Stieleria sp.; assembly: GCF_041595215.1. Classification (NCBI taxonomy): domain Bacteria; kingdom Pseudomonadati; phylum Planctomycetota; class Planctomycetia; order Pirellulales; family Pirellulaceae; genus Stieleria; species Stieleria sp. The sequence goes on from NZ_JBFHKV010000654.1 coordinate 3,209, forward strand.
GGCTTGGCGGTTGAAACATGCACGACGTGCCACAATCGCGGCAAACGCGTGGGAGTCTCTTTTCAAGGATTGATGGAAACGCCGTATACGTCTCCGTTCAGCGAAACGGGAGCCGGGACGCCGGACTTGCACTCCAAGCACTACATCGCCATGGAGCAAGACATTCACTACCAGATAGGTATGAAGTGCCAGGATTGCCACACATCGATCGACGTGCACGGCGACGGTTTTCTCAATCCAACGACGTTGGCGGCCGTGCAAATCGAATGCTCCGATTGCCACGGAACGCCCGACAAGTTCCCCTGGGAACTGCCGCTCGGTTACATGGATGAATTCGACATGTCACCGGCCGATGGCGATCCGCGCGGCGTCACCGATGAACAGCTTCCGCACACCTGGGCCGGCTATCAACACGACAAGAAGGACGGGTATTTGCTGACCGCCCGAGGCAACCCCTACGAAAACACGGTGCGTGACGGCGACGAAGTGATTGTCTACACCGCCGAAGGCAAAGACCTGCGACTCAAACCATTGAAGAAGCTGGTGGCAGAAAAGCAAATCAGCACGCGAGGGTTGGTCGCGATGCAGGGTGTCGCCAAGCATTTGGACCGGATGGAATGCTACACCTGTCATGCAAGTTGGACGCCGCAGTGTTACGGGTGTCATGTTAAGGTCGACTACAGTCAGAAGGATCGTTGCCCGGAATGCAATGAGTCACAGACCGGTTTCGATTGGGTGGCCGCCGGTCGCAAACACATGCAACCGGAGTTCCGAACGACGGACGGAGAAGAGCAGTTCCAGACGGTGATTCCCGGCAAAGTCACCGAGAGTCGCAGTTACCTGCGGTGGGAGGAACCGATGATGGGAATCAACGGCGAAGGGCGTGTGACGCCGTTGGCACCAGGCTGCCAGCCATCGGTCACCATCATCGGCCCCGACGGCAAGATGATTCTGCAGAATCATATCTTCAAAACGCCGCCCGGTACCGAGGGCAGTGGAGAAAGCGGTCAGTTGGCGATCGACATGAGCCCCACCCAGCCACACACGATGACCAAGAATGCGCGCAGTTGTGAATCGTGCCATGCGTCGGACAAAGCTGTAGGCCTGGGAATTCCCGGGACACGTCCGTGGAATGAATCACATTTCGCAGATCTCGAAACGACCGACGGAACGGTACTCTCCGAACGTGCCAGGCCCCAACAACCCGCGATCGAAAACCTGGATCATGATTGGTCGCAGATCGTTGACCGTGACGGAAACCAACTCGCCACCGTGGGCCACCACTGGAAACTCTCGCGAGCGCTGAACAAAGACGAGATCGAACACATCCAGCGTGAAGGTACCTGTATCGCCTGCCATCAGGAAATTCCCGCCAACTCAGCCGCCATCAACCTGCTGCATCATGTCGCCAAGTACACCGGACAGCTTCCCGAAACCAACGACCAACACGCGGCGCTGATCCACAAAATCGTGCTCCTGTCCGCTTGGGTGCAAGTCACGGGGGTCGGTGGAGGATTACTGGTGGGACTGGCCGGCGTCACCTGGTGGCGACGAAAACGCCGTGCGGCAACCCGCTGATCGGGCCCACCGGATGCCGTTGAAGTTAACGATCGTTTCAGCGGGCTAGGGCCCATAGGCCCGCGTCAAACGGCTGATAATCAATTGACATCAGCCGGTTCGCGCCAGCGTCCGGGCC